>JALSSE010000391.1 GCA_026984415.1 Hydrogenothermaceae bacterium
AAACTGCATACCGCTCAAAACATTATAAATTCGCACTTCAGTTATTTAAGAGAATTATCAAACTTACACAGGATAAAAATGTCCAGAGAAAAGCCCTTTTAAGAATGGCTGATATAGAAAAGATAAAAGGAGATAAAATTACAGCCCTTAATTATTACTACTATATTGCCTCCCATTTTGGAGATACACAGGAAGGGAAAATATCTAAATTAAAACTGATGGCAATGATGGAAAAAGATTTAAATATAAGAGCAAGACTTCTGCTGAAAGGTGGAGAAGATTTTAAAGACCCTATAAAGTATGTGATTACCACACTATCTTTAAACAGGACAAACTACGTTGGAAGATTTGCCCTTGGGAATTTTGGCGATTTGGTGATGAATACAGATTCTGATTACCTTTATAAAAAGTTAGACTGGGAACTTTCACTTATTTATCCACCTAAACTTCACTACGAACACAGGGAGTACATTTCTGAATTATGGAAAGATGACATAAAAAAACTAAAGCCAAAAAGGGCGTGTCAGGTTTACAATGCAAACCCACCAGTTATGAAGGTTCTTTTTGAAAAAGAAACATTACTAAAAATTTCTGAAGATTTAAAGGACTGCAACCAGATTGATAAACAGATAAATCTCTTAAACTTTGTTTTAAAGAAATGGAAAGATAAAGAAACAAAATTAGAAGTGGCGAAAGCTTTCTTTGATATAGGTAGATACGAAAAATCCCTGAAAATCCTAAAAACAGTAAAAAATAAAAACTGCCTTGCTTATCAGCTTATTGCAGAAAATTTAATAATGTTAGACAAAAAAATCAGCAAAGTAGTTCCACGGATAGCCCAGTCCTGTCCAAAAAAAGATTTAAAAACCCAGATTTTGATATCTTACAACTACCTTTACAGAAATAAGCCTTACATACCTATGAAAGTTTTTGAAAGGAATTCTGAAAAAATAGTAGAAAAGTTTGATAAAGATAAAACATTTAAAACCTTTGTAAAAAAACTGATATACGCTTTATTAGATAGGGAAAAATACAAAGATGTTCAAAAAGTAGTTTTAAAATTTGATAACAAATTAGACAAATTAGAGCAAAATGATTTCTGTTATCTAAATAGCTCTCTACTTGTTTCTTATGTCAGGACAAATTCCCTTGATAAAAGTAAACAAATTTACGAAAAGATAAATAAGTGTGACGATAAATGGAGCAAAATAGCAAAAAATATATACGAAAGCTCTATTTTATTTTCGGAGGTTAAAAAATGAGCGAAATATTTGGAAATTTAGATGAAATATCAAAAACAGCCTCTTTCTACCTTGAAAGGACAAAAATTATACAGGGGAATATAGCAAATGCAGACACACCTTTTTATAAACCAAAGGATTTAAAATTTGAAAGAGTTTTAACCCAGCAGGTCCCAATGAAAAAAACAGATGAAAAACATATTAACCCTTTTCCAGAGAAAAAGATGGAATTCAAAATTGAAGAACTTAACAATGTATCAGGATACGATGCAAACAAGGTAAATATAGAACACGAATTAGCTAAAATGGCAGAAAGCTCAATAATGTATAAATCTTTAGTTGAAACAATGAAAAAAGAAATCTCTAAAATCAAATACAGTATTTCAGGGAGGTAATTGAGATGTTGTTTAAAGGTTT
>JALSSE010000392.1 GCA_026984415.1 Hydrogenothermaceae bacterium
CTATTAATGGATTTAATTACAATAATTTTAAATCCCCTAAATTTTACGTATTAGACAATGTAGATCCTGAAAATTTTGCCTCTGTTTTAGAACTTATAGAAATTGATAAAACCTGTTTTAACGTTATAACAAAGTCAGGTTCAACGGTTGAAACAATTGCCAATTTTTCAATCATTTATGACACTCTGAAAACAGAGTTAAAAGATAGATATAAAGAACATCTAATCTTTACAACAGACCCAGAAAAAGGATTTTTAAGAAAACTTGCAAATGAAGAAGGTATTAGAACACTTGATATTCCTCCAAAAGTTGGTGGGAGATTTTCTGTTTTAACGGCAGTTGGACTGTTATCAGCTGCTGTTTGCAATATTGATATAAAAAAACTTTTAGAAGGTGCAAAAAAAATGGATTTGATATGTTCCCTTGAAGAACATGTGGAACATAATCCAGCTTATTTAATAGCTTTAATTAACTACCTTGCAAATATGAGAAGAGGTAAAACTATATCTGTAATGATGCCTTATGCAGAAAGGTTATCTTCTTTTGTAGACTGGTATAAACAGTTATGGGCTGAAAGTTTAGGAAAAGATGGACTTGGACAGACACCTGTTAAAGCGATAGGAACAATAGACCAGCATTCACAGATTCAGCTATACAGGGAAGGAATAAGGGATAAAATTATAACATTTATACAGGTAAACAAATTCCAGAGGGATTTTAAGATACCAGAGGATATTCCGGAAGAAATACATTATTTGTCAGGTCATTCTTTACAGGAAATTCTGAATAAAGAACTTTTAGGAACAAAAGCAGCTCTAATCAAAAGTAAAGTTCCAAATATCACAATAACTTTAGATGAGATAAATGAATACAATTTAGGTATGCTTATTTATCTATACGAAATGGCGACAGGATTTTCAGGCTATCTTTACAAAATAAATCCATTTGACCAACCTGCTGTTGAAGAAGGGAAAAATTTCACTTATGCATTAATGGGAAGAAAAGGATACGAAGAAAAGTTAGAAGAATTTAAAGAGTTGTATAAAGAAAAATATAAAATAGAAGTTCAGTAAAGTATAATTTATTGAAAAAGCTTTAAAATTCACAAAAAATTTGCATTTCTATTAAAAAACACTTAACCTTAAAGTGAGAGGGCGTACTATATCTTATAGAAAATGGAGGATTATTATGAAAAAACTTTTCTTTTTGTCTTCTGTTCTTGTTTTTCTGTCTCTTTTTCTTTATTTAAACCCTTTTAATTTTTCCAAATCAAAAGAGAGTGATTTTACAGAAAAAGAGTTCCAGAAGAAAATTGTTTCTTTATCTGTACCATTCATCCAAAACAAAGGTCAGGTTGATAATCGTGTGAAGTTTTATGCAAAGACATTTAGTGGAACTGTCTTTTTGACAAAGAATGGACAAATTGTTTACTCTTTACCTAAAAAAGAAGGAAAAGAAAAGTTTTCCTTATTGGTTTTCAAAGAAATTTTTCCTGAAATTGAAAATGTACAGCTAAAAGGGGAGGATGAATCTAAAACAAGGGTTAGTTATTTTAAAGGTAATGATGAAAAAAACTGGAAAACAAATCTAAAAACTTTCAACTGGGTCAAAGTCGGTCAGATAGCTAAAGGTGTTGAGTTAAAAGTTAAAGCCTATG
>JALSSE010000393.1 GCA_026984415.1 Hydrogenothermaceae bacterium
ATAAATTGAGAAACTATTCCTGATATTAAAGCTCCTTTTAAACCAAAGTTTAAAATTAATAACAAAGCAATGAATAATCCAATTAAGGAACTTACAACATTTAAAAATGTTAGTTTTTTTATTTCCCCTAAGCCGTTAAATATGGAAGTAAAAACAGTATTCATCGTGAAAAAAATTACCAGTAAAGAAAAAATCAAAAATACAAAATAAAATTCTTCATTTCCCAGTAGATAAAACGATATTTTTTTTGAAAAAATAGAAACAAATATTCCAATTATTAGTGAAAGAACTACAGAAAGTTTTAAAGCTGTTGACCATGTTTTAAAAATTTCTACTTTATTTTCTTTAAATTCTGCTGTGTATTTAACTATTCCATTTCCTATGCCTCCACTTGACAAAGAAGTTAATAATCCTATGAAATTATTAACCTGAGCTACCAATGCAAGACCAGAAGGACCCAAATAAACTGAAATAACCTTTACTGTAATAAATCCAGTTAAAATTTTAATGATTGTGGCTATTGAAGAAAGAAGAGATGTTTTTATAAGTGTCATAGCCCTTAATTATACCTGTTTAAAACTTTTGCTATATGTTTGGTATCTTCTAAAGTCTGAACTGGACTTATAGGAAGACTTAAAACTTCCCTGTGTATTTTTTCTGTAATTGGTAAAGATAAGTAGTTTAACTCTTTATACGCCTTTTGTTTATGTGGCGGAACTGGGTAATGGATTAGTGTTTGAATGCCATTTTCTTGTAAGTATTTTTGTAATTTATCTCTATTCTCTGTTCTGATTACAAATAAATGCCACACGTGGTTTTTGTAATTTATAACATCTATACTTTTATCCAAAGGAAGTTTTATTAAATTGTTATTTATGTTTTTTATATACCAGTCAGCTATTTTTCTTCTCATTGATGTTTCATCTTCAAGGTGTTTTAACTTAACCCTTAAAACTGCCGCCTGTATTTCATCTAATCTGCTGTTTATTCCCTTGTATAAATTCTCGTATTTTTTATGGCTTCCGTAATTTCTAACTGCTTTAATGACTTCTGCAAGGTTTTTATCATTTGTTGTAACTGCTCCTCCATCTCCTAATGCCCCTAAATTTTTTCCTGGATAGAAACTAAACCCACTTGCATCACCTAAATTACCTGCTTTTTTATCTTTATATCTTGCCCCGTGAGCCTGTGCTGAATCTTCAATAATTTTTAAATTATACTTTTTGGCTATATTCCATATTTTTTCCATTTCACAGGTTTGCCCATATAAATGAACAACCATTACGGCTTTTGTTTTTTCTGTTATTTTTTCTTCTATAAGGTCTGGATTTATGTTGTATGTGTTTAATTCAGGTTCTACAAGTACAGGTTTTAGATTTTCTTCTGAAACTGCAAGGATAGTGGCTATATAAGTATTTGCAGGTACAATTATTTCATCACCTTCTTTGAAGGTACCTAATTCTTTATAACCTCTGATTATAAGCTTTAAAGCGTCAAGTCCATTTCCAACACCAATACAGTGTTTTGTACCACAGTAATTTGCAAACTCTTCTTCAAAAGATTTGACTTCTTCTCCTAAGATATACCACCCTGAATCTATAACCCTGTTAACAGCTTCTTTTATCTCTTTTTCATATTGTTTGTTTATTTTTTTT
>JALSSE010000394.1 GCA_026984415.1 Hydrogenothermaceae bacterium
AAACAGGGACAATTGTAAAGGCACACAACAACGATTTAATTATAATTGGAGGACTAATAGGAACAGACACACAAAATACAAAAGAGGGAATTCCCTATTTTGAAAATTTACCTTTGATTGGAAAGATTTTCCAGAGAAACATAAAAAGCCACGAAAAAAGAGAACTTGTAATTTTTCTAAAACCGATTTTGGTAAAGAATTAAAGAGGTAAAAAGATGAGTTTGATAATAGAGACTTTAAACAGAATAGAAACAGATGAATTTAAAAATTACGTTCCACCTTCTCTTTTGAAAAACCAGAAAAAAGACAAACCAAATTCTAAAAAAATATACATATATTTAGGTATTTTTGTTTCTTTATCAGCTCCTGCCTTGTATCTTTCCAGCTTAATTGGAAATATTACAAATGAAAATCAACAGATAGCTGTAGCTACATACAATGAAACTAAAAATCAGATTGTTCCTGAAGTAAATGATATTCCAGTTGTACCTTTAGAAGCAGGTGTTAATGAAAATATTAATTATTTGGAGAAATCTATTAAAGAAATAAATAGATTAAAAATAAGTAGCTCTGTTTATATTACTGTAAAAAATAGTATTGATAAAATTTTAATTCCAGAAGTAGTGCAGAAGCAAAACATAAAAAAACAACCTGAAAATTTAGATGCAAAATTTAACAGTTTTGTATCTATGGCAGAAACTTCTTATAGAGAAGGAGATTTAGAAAACAGCCTTAAATGGTATAAAAACGCATACTCTATAAAAAAAGACAGCTATGTTTTAAATCAGATATTAAATATTTATATTCAGAAAAATAACTGGGCTACTGTAAACTCTTTAATCTCAGATGTTAAAAGTGAAGATTTAATTTATTCCTTTTTAGTTCAGTTAATTGATAAAAACCAGAACCAACTGGCTGAACAGATTTTAGATGAAAAAATTGATACAGACAAAAACGGATATTTAGTTTATTTGAAAGGTTTAATTTTAGAAAACAAAGGCAATACTTTACAGGCAGAAGAATTTTATAAAAAAGCATATGATAAAAATAGATTAGACCCTTATTTTGCTTACAGTTATGGAAGGATTTTGGAAATTAATAAAAAGTATTCAAAAGCTCTAAAAGTATATTTACAGACAAAAAATTTAAATCTTGATAATAATCTAAAATCAATAATTGAAAACAGGATTTCTATTTTGAGGGGTAATCTTGTATTCTAAAAAAGGTTTTACTTTAATAGAACTGGCATTAGTACTTGTTATATTTGGGTTATTATTGGCTTCTGGGATAGGAATAATCAGTATTTTAGTTAAAAATCAGAAATTTAATGAAACAAAAGGAATAGTTGATAAAGCCTGTAAAACACTTGAAGGGTTTGCAATTTCACATAAAAAACTTCCTTCTGATTTAAACTTATTAGGTATTCCAACTAAAGATTCTTTTACTAATGATATTGTTTATGCATTTGCTCCAAGGATGGAAGGTATTGATTTTTGCAATACTGAACCTCTACACTGGCTTACCCTTGATGATAATGGAAATACAAAAAAAATTGCTTTTATCGTTTATAGCAAAGGGGCAAACATGCACGATGAAACAAAAACAGGAACAGATAGCTATCAGATAAAACCTTATGGAGCAGATGTTGGAAGTTATAAATATGATGATATTGTTTGTTTTGGAGATATTAATCTTTTAAGAGAAAAAGGGTGTGAGCCTTTCCAGATAGTGACAGATTCTTTGCCTGTGGCAATACAATATTTACCTTATTCAACAACAGTATTTAAAATTTCTGGGGGAACATTAAGCGGTTGTTCTATATCTGGTAATTTACCTTCTGGAATAAACTTTGATTCTTCTTCCTGTAGTATATCAGGAACTCCAACACAGTCAGGGACTTTTAATTTTTCAATAACTGCAAGCGATACAATTGATAGAACAACAACAAAATCTTTTAATCTTACAGTAAATCCAAACCCTGTAAAAATTGCAACTCCTTATCTTCCTTATGGCTATAAAGATAATCCTTATAATGTAGGTTTGACTGCTAAGGGTGGTACTGG
This sequence comes from Hydrogenothermaceae bacterium, assembly GCA_026984415.1. Next base: position 2,064 of record JALSSE010000394.1, read on the forward strand.
GAAATATTCGTGGAATATTTCAGGAAATTTTCCCTCTGGAATATCTGCTTCAAGCAGTATTATTTCAGGAACTCCAACAGAAACAGGTACTTTTTCTATACTGGTAACTGTGTGTGATGCTACATTTACATCTGTTTGTGATTCTAAAAAAATGGTATTAAGTATTTTAGATAATACTGTAAGTTCAGGAGGTTCAGGAGGTAGTGGTGGAAGTTCAGGAGGTAGTGGAAGTTCCATAATAAATATAGTTAACTTATTTGGCGATATTAGTTTTAGGATAAATTCAACTGGTAGTTGTGTCAATGTAAATAGAAATACAATTTTAACTATTGATTTATCATCGGTAGACCCAGATAACGATGAATTTATTTTTTATAAAAATAGTAATTGTGATGAACAAGCATGTACAAAAGTTGGTAACGATTTTGTAGCTCAAGATGTTAATAATAATGGGATAATAAATTTACAAAAACTTGATAGTGGTTTATGTATATTTAATGATATATAAGTTACTTCTGCTTATCTTTTTCTTTTTGTTCTACCCACCACGGTTTTGGGTTTAATTCGCTATCTGGTACTAACTGTAAATATCTTCCAAACTCATCTTTATAGAACTGTTTCATTACTTCAGGGTCGTTTATATTAACTCCATTTGCCCTTAACTGTATTGCCTTCCAGACTGCATAACACTTAACACCACCAACAATTACAGGTTCTTCACCAGGATTTTTATGAAGTTCAAAATTGTATTCTTTTGAGTTTTTAAATTCTTTTTTGTAAAAATTTTCCATTTTACCACCTTTCATTTTTATTTTAGATTAATATACTACTAACCAAGTAAATGGAAAATGTGAATAATCATATAAAAATTTCCCCTCTGAATGAGGGGATTAGATAAGGAAGTTGTAGTCACTAATTCTTTTCGTAGCTTTATATTTATAAATTAATCCAGTTATGGTTAAGTGGGCCATTTCCTTTTCCAATTTCTAAAGAATTTTCAATAGCTCCTTGAATATAAGCCCTTGCAAGTCTTATAGCCTTAAATGGTGAATACCCTTTCGCAAGGTATCCAGTTATTGCTGCAGAAAAAGTACAACCTGTTCCATGGGTATTTTTTGTATCAACCCTTGGGTATCTTAAATAATGAAAATTTCCATTTATAAGAACAACATCAACTACCTCTTTTCCTGAACCAAAGTGTCCACCTTTAATAATCACAATCTTTGCTCCCTGATTATTTATTATTTTTGCTGCATTTTCTATATCTTCCCAGTTCTCTATTTTTATATCAGCTAAAATCTCTGCTTCCTGAATATTAGGTGTAACTATTAATGTAAGTGGTATTATTTCTTTTACCAGTAAATTTATGGAAATTTCACTTAACAACCTTTTTCCACTTGTAGATTTTAATACAGGGTCTAAAACTAACTTTTCAATTTTAAATTCTTTAATGGCTTTTGCCACATTTTCTAATATATCACTATTGGCTAACATTCCTATTTTTGCTGAATCTATACCAATATCATCGTATATTAGTTTAATCTGTTTATAAACAAACTCTCCTGTTGGATTAAAAAGGTCATAAACCCCTGTTGTATTCTGTGCGGTAAGAGATGTTATTGCGGTCATTCCATATACGCCAAGTGCGGAAAATGTTTTCAAATCTGCCTGTATACCTGCTCCACCACTGTTATCACTTCCTGCAATTGTTAAAGCTTTAGGTATATTCATTTTCTGCCTCTTTAATCCTTTATTCCTTAAATATACAACCTGTTTAATTACAAGTTAATAGCTTTCTGTGAAATACAAGTGAAGTGAAATTTAGAAAATTATGATTTTCATACATATTATATTTTTTATTTCTACATAAATTAGTATTATACACTCCATTTAGGAGGTGTCATCATGGAGTTCTCAAGTTATCTTTTAATGGGTTTGATTACAGGAGCACTATTTGGTGCTGTTCTTCATAAAGTAGGAGCTGTCAGGTATTCAAGAGTTGAAGGATTACTTCTTTTAAAGGATTTGAAAATATTAAAATTTGCCTTTGTTGGAGTTGGAACTGCGTCTATTCTTTATGGACTTGCATTTTTATTAGGAGTTAACGACGCTTTAAACATTCATCCTCGTATTATGCCTTATATGGGTGTAGCACATATTTTAGGTGGATTTCTTTTTGGAATAGCTTTTGCTGCTTCTGGTTTATGCCCAGGAACCTGCCTTGCAAGGGTTGGCTCTGGCAAATGGATTGCTTTTGCCGCAGTAATTGGATTAATGTTAGGAATAGTTATTTATGATTTACTTTATCCGTTTTTAGTAGATGCAGGAATTTTAGGTAATAAAAAGGCTATTACAATTTATGGTGTTTTTGGACTTCCTTACGGTGTAGTGGCTGTTCTCTGGGGAGTATTATTTATGTTTCTTGCATATTTAGCTAATAAAAGAGACCCTGCTGTTGAGTTAGAAAAAAATGAACCTAAACCAGAATCTTTTATTGATTTACTGAAAAATGAGTGGCACTGGTTTCCTTCAGGTGTTCTGGCAGGAGTTATCATCGTATGGGCAACTATGCAGGGTCAATTTTTAGGATTTTCTGGGTCTATTTTATCTTTTGTAGCATGGATAGCTTACGAATTAGGACATCCTTTAGGGGTAGTTCCTGTTATAGATGAAACAATTATGTGGAGAGCTGGTCTTGCAATGGGAGTAATTCCCGGAGCTTTTATAAGTTCCTATCTTTCAAGAACTTTAAAATTTGATGTTGTACCTCCTTCATTTGCAGAAGCAGTAAGTCCAATACCATGGGTTAGATTAAGTCTTGTTTTCTTTGGTGGTGTATTTCTTGCTTTAGGTGCAATGATAGGTGGTGGATGTACAACTGGAGCTTTTCTTGCAGCTTATCCTACTTTATCTGTAGGTTCACTTTTACAATCAGGAACTTTTTTCCTTGTTGGAGTTTTAACGGCTAACTTGATTTATTTTGGAAGATGGCATCAATTCTTGAAATCCAAACCTGCTGCTGACCTACTATATGATTAAGTTTTTAGCCCTCTAAAAGAGGGCTTACTTTTTAGTTTCTTTTATTTTTTTCTAATATTTTCTTTCTTATTCTGATTGCGTCTGGTGTTACTTCTACAAGTTCATCATCATTAATCCATTCCATTGCCCTTTCAAAATCCATTTTTCTTGGTGGAGTTAATTTTATAGCATCATCAGCTGCTGCTGCCCTTACATTTGTAAGTTTTTTTCCTTTTGTTATATTTACATCTAAATCTTTATCTCTGTTGTGTTCTCCAATTACCATTCCTTCGTAAACTTCTGTTCCCGGTTCTATAAAGAAAATTCCCCTATCCTGTAATCCAAATATTGCGTATGCTGTAGCTGTCCCATGTCTGTCTGCAACAATTGCACCATTTAGCCTTGTTCTGATTTCTCCGTGCCATTCTTCCCATCCTTCTAAAATTGTGTTCATGATACCTTCCCCTCTGGTATCTGTTTTAAATTCAGAGCGGTATCCAATAAGTCCCCTTGATGGAATAATAAATTCAAGTCTTACTCTTCCACTTCCGTGGTTTACCATATTTACCATTTTTCCTCTTCTTGCACCAAGCTTCTGGGTAACAATACCTACCTGTTCTTCTGGAATATCTATTACTGCTCTCTCAACAGGTTCGTATTTTTTTCCATTTTCTTCTTTTACTATTACTTCTGGTTTAGATACCTGAAACTCATAACCTTCTCTTCTCATCATCTCTGCTAAAATAGAAAGCTGTAATTCTCCTCTACCTTTCACTAAAAATGCTTCGGCACTATCAGTAGGTTCTACCTGTAAAGCAACGTTTGTTAATGTTTCTTTTTCTAATCTGTCTTTTAAATGTCTTGATGTAAGGAATTTTCCACTTCTTCCTGCGAATGGGGAGTCGTTAACAGAAAAAATCATTGATATTGTTGGTTCTTCAACTGTAATTGGAGGAAGTGCTTCCGGATTTTCTGCATCTGCTATTGTTTCTCCTATGCTTATGTCTTCCAATCCTGCAATTGCTATGATATCACCTGCTTTTGCCTCTTTCGTTTCAACTCTTTTTAACCCATCGTATGTATAAAGATTTCTAACTGTTCCTTTAACTATTGTTCCATCTCTTTTAACTAATGATACCTGCTGATTGACTTTTACTGTTCCGTTAAAAATTCTTCCGATTGCCAGTCTTCCAACAAAGTTGTCATAATCAAGGGAAGTTATTAAAAACTGCAAACCTTTGTCTTTATCGTAAGTTGGTGCTGGAATGTATTCAACTATTTTTTCAAATAAAGGTTGTAAATCTTTTCCTTCATCTTCAAGGTTTTCTTTTGCTATACCGTCCCTTGCAATTGCATACAAAACTGGGAAATCAAGCTGGTCTTCTTCCGCATCTAAATCTATAAATAAGTCGTAAATCTCATCTAAAACTTCATTTATTCTTGAATCAGGTCTGTCTATTTTGTTGATTACAACCATCGGTGTAAGTTTTGCTTCAAGGGCTTTTTTTAGTACAAACCTCGTTTGTGGCATAGGTCCTTCTGCTGCATCAACTAATAAAATAACCCCATCAACCATTTTCAATGTTCTTTCTACTTCACCGCCGAAATCTGCGTGACCTGGTGTGTCAACGATATTTATTTTTACATCTTTATATTGAATTGCTGTATTTTTTGCCATAATTGTGATACCACGTTCTTTTTCAAGGTCTATGTTGTCCATTACCCTTTCTTCAACTGTTTCGTTTGTTCTAAAAATTCCACTTTGTTTTAATAAACCATCAACTAAAGTTGTTTTACCGTGGTCAACGTGTGCTATAATAGCAATGTTTCTGATGTCATTTCTGACAGCTTTTTTTTCTTCCATTTGTTGCATAAATATACCTCTCTGAATTTTGTTTAATCTATAATTATATCACGATTATTGAATACTATTTGTTTTTATTTCCACACGCCAGCAATTTCAGTTTTACATTTTGGACATTTTCCATCTTCAAGATGATTTACAACAAATTGTCCTATATGTCCTCTTCTATCAATAACTCTAAATCCACAGTTTGGGCAGTAAGTTGATTCTCTATCTTCATCGTCAAAATTTCCAACGTAAACATAATTCAATCCTTCTTCTTTTCCTATTTCATAAGCCATTTTTAGAGTTTCTATTGGGGTAGGTGGAACGTCTTTCATTTTCCACGCTGGAAAAAATCTTGAAATGTGCCAGGGCATATTTTTATCAACAGAAGCTAAAAATTTTGCAGCATTTCTTAATTCTTCAGGAGAATCGTTATGACCTGGTATTATTAGTGTTGTTACTTCTGTCCATATGCCAAGTTCTCTTGCGTGTTCAATAGTTTTTAATACTGGTTTCAGCCTTGCTCCAACAATATTTTTATAAAATTCATCTGTAAATGCTTTTAAGTCAATGTTCATTGCGTCAAGGTATGGTGCAAGTGTATCAAGTGCTTCTTTTGTTTCGTATCCAGAACTTACAAAAACATTTCTTAATCCTTTTTCTTTTGCTAATTTCATTGTATCGTATGCGTATTCAAAGAAAACTACAGGTTCGTTATAGGTAAACGCAATAGAAGGAATATTATTTGTTTTACATATATTAACTATTGTTTCAGGCATTAAATCAATTCCAAAAACTTCCCCGTTGTGTTCCTGTGGGTACTGTGAAATATCTGCATTTTGACAGAATTGACAACTCATATTACATCCAACTGTTC
>JALSSE010000395.1 GCA_026984415.1 Hydrogenothermaceae bacterium
CAGTACATCTTTCAATGTATTCTCTTAATTCATCATCTTTTCCTGTTTGGTTTCTTACTAGTTTTCTAAATACCCAATTTGCATTTTCTTCATCAATCAATAAAGCAAGTTGTTCATCAGAGAATAAATTTAAGACAGGATTGTCTTGAGCCCAATAAGCATTTTCAGACATAACATAACCATCAAGTTTTGGCAATAATTTCTCATTTTCAAACTTTTCTTTAATTGCTTCATAGAAAGGAGCAAAATATATTGGGTTCTTTCTATCAATATTACCCCAATAATCTTGTGAATAGAAATCCTTTTCCTTATATGGTATTATGTTTATTATGTTATCGTCAATTAATTTTAATTCTTTTAAAAGTAATAAACTGTCTGCCGAAAGTTGAGCAAGTGATTCAACCATTTTTATATTATGTTCCTTAGAATGATGTATCCCTTCCCGACTATCTGTTAGTAAAAAAGGAGCGTGGATGATAAAATTTAAATTTGTTGTTTCTTTTGTTGGAAAAAAACAAAAAGCAGGCAATGGTTTCGGCTTTAACTTGTCTTTATCATCTAAGAAATACCCAATAGAATAGTTTAGTTTATGTTCTTCTGTTTGACGAGAAAATAAGTATAGAGTTTCTTTAATTTGTTGTAGCCCAAACTTTTGTTGCATCCCAATTTTTTCATAGATAATATCGTCCGAATGCTTCTTGATTACACTTTTTTTTGTGTATTCGCCAGATTCATTTTCAGTTACCCATTTCACTTTTTGTAAGTTGGTTAAAAACAGTGTTGGATAAACCAATTTCTTCAATTTTCCCAGTATGTCCGAATATGCTTTTTCTGCCGGCATTTTGGTTTTGTCAAAAGGAAAATAAAAAACAGTTTCTTTAGACTTTCTTTCAGGAAAATCATTTTCTAACTTATTAGGGACAATAAAACGTTCAATTTTAAATTGGAAATTTTGGTCATAAATATGTGGCGTTTCAGTATATTGAAAAACAGCTTTAAAACCCACACCAAATTTACCAATGGTGGATTGGTCTTTTTTATTCGATTGAGCTACTGCTGTAATCGAATTTATATCGCCGAGTTTATTATTTTCCTGGTCTTGTTTTTCTGTTTTAGGGTTTGATACCCAAAAATGTTTATTACCATTATGTTTAAAATACAAGCCTTCTTTTGTTAATATAAACTCTGATTCTTTTGCTTTTGAATCATCAGCATTCTGTAATAATTCATATATAAAGTGAGCTTGGTCAGAATATTTTTCAATGACGCTATCCCACATATTCCCAACAGCAAAATCATTCATCAATGTATCTGCAGTTTTTTTTCTTTTTTCATAAAGTTCGTCAAACCATTTTTTTTGTTCTTCTGTCATTTCTTATACTTCTGTATTTTATATGTGTAATATTTATTGGTACTGTAACACGAACTGACGGCTAACGGTTCTGCGATATGGAGCGGATTTGGCGATAGCCAATCTGATCTCATATCGCTTGTGTGTGCCTCGAATGGCAAATATAAGTTTTTTCTTAAAAGTAAGGAGAAGCATCCCAAAGGGTTAAAGTCCCTGACACGAGGAAGTAACGTTCCTAAGTGAAGCAAGCGGCAAGGTGGTTTACCGTGAGGTAAGGACTGAAGTAAGCCGGACT
>JALSSE010000396.1 GCA_026984415.1 Hydrogenothermaceae bacterium
GGAAATATCTGATATGACAGGAACTAAATTGTAGTTATCAAATATTTCCTTTTCTTCATTTAAAATTCCCCCTAAAACAAGTATATTTTTTTTAATTCCAGCATCTCTAAGTTCTAAACCTTCTTCTGCAGTTGCAACACATAAATACTTTACTTCAGGTATTGTATCTAAAAATTTTCCAATCAGAACTGCATTATGTCCGTAAGCATCGGCTTTTATTACAGAGAATATATTTTTTTGTGAAAAGTTGTATATTTTTTCTAAATTTGATTTGAGTTTTTTTAAATCTATTTCAGCCCAGCTTCTGTGTATCAAATAAGAAGTTCTCCTGATTAAAAGGAAAAGGATTTTGACTTATTTTAGCATAAAAGAAATAAAAAAAGGGGCTTTAAAGCCCCCTTTATATTATTTTGTAGTTTCTTCTTTTGGAAGGGCAAAAAGTTCGTCGTAATCTACCCCTTCTTTTTCAGCAAGTATTTTTGAAGCCTCTTCAAGTGCTAACAAGTGGTTCCACTTATCGTCAATTTCTTTCTGAATCTGCTCTAAGATATCAGGGTGTTTTAAAACGTGTTTCCACCTTGGCTGGGCTGCTATGTACTCTTCAATAGGTTTTGGTCTTTTTGGTTTTATATTTACTTTCCAGTATTTTCCATCAATAACCTCATAAACTGGCCAGTACCTTGTTTCTACAGCTAATTTTGCCAGTCTTAAAGTATCTTCAGGGGCAAATCTCCATGAAAGTGTACAAGGCTGGATAGCATTAATAAATTTAGGACCTTTAAATGTCATTGCTTTTTTCACTTTGTTGTAAAGGTCTCTGTATATGTGTGGAGAAGCCTGTGCTACATAAGGCATTCCGTGGGCTGCCATTATCATAGTTATGTCCTTTCTTGGACCTTCTTTTCCTACTTTGGCTTTTCCAACAGGTGTTGTTTTTGTGTATGCACCAACTGGAGTAGCTGAGGACTTTTGATAACCAGTATTCTGGTATCCTTCGTTGTTATAACAAACGTAAAGGAAGTTATGTCCCCTTTCTACAGTTGCAGATAAAGACTGGAAACCAATATCGTATGTTCCACCATCTCCACCAAATGCAACAAATTCAACTTCTTTGTCGTAAAGTCCTTTTTTCTTTAATACGTTGTATGCAGCTTCTGCACCACCGATAACAGCAGCAGCAGACTGGAAGTTAACGTGAATCCATGGAACATTCCATGCAGTGTAAGGATAAACACCAGTTGTAACTTCAAGACAACCTGTTGCTGTTGAAACAATAGTAGGTTTGTTAATTGCCAGAAGAACTTCATTAACAATCGGTGGAATACCACAACCAATACACATTCTGTGTCCAGCTGCTAAAGGCATTCTACCATCATATGGCTCTTGATGAGCCGCTAATTCCGATAAAACCTGTATATTAACTTTTTTTGCCATGATTACGCCCTCACTTGTAAGTATTCTACTAAAGAGTCGCGTGTTTCCACGCCTTTTTCTAATCTTTCTAATCTTTCTATTGCTTTAATAAATTCTTCTGTATGGAGTTCTCTTCCACCTAAACCGTATATGTAATTATGGATAAGTGGCCTGTTTTGATTATGGAATAAAGAAGATGCTATGTCTTTAAATAAAGGACCACCAATTCCGT
>JALSSE010000397.1 GCA_026984415.1 Hydrogenothermaceae bacterium
AATACCTCCAATTTCTATACTGTCTTTAGAACCTCCTATGTGAAGACCTGTTTTCAGTTTTATTTTGTATTTTAGTGTTAAAAATCCTTTTAGTGGTTTGATATTAGTCATTTTTAGTCCTCCTTAGGATTATAGTAATAGTGATATGCAACTATTGCTTCAAAAATATCAACAAAATTTTCATAATCCTCTTTAGATTTTGTTCTTCTCACTTTTTCAAGTAAAGATTTCATAAATTGGAAAAAATGATTATCTATTAATCCTCTTGCTTGAGAATATGCAAGTTTTGGAATTAATTTTGTAATATCAATAGAATTAATTTGTTCCCCTTTATTTTTTTCTGAGATTAGTTTTACCTCTGCAAAGAATTTACGTAATTGAGTTCTCTTAAATGTTATTCCAGTAGCTACACCCTCGCAAATTCCTTCAGGCTCTATAAATTCTTCTATATCAAGGTTTGAAATTAGAATGTCTTCTGAAGATATTTTATTTAAAATACTTTCCATAAATGACTTGTATTCGTCCTTCAATTTATTTTTTAAATTTCTATCCCTGCTATTTTTATTGGTTTTTATTTTTAAATCAATTAAGTCCTTTACTTTACCTTTTAATTCTTCATCTAAAACTTTTATTTTCTCTTTAGTTGTTGTCATGACTTATCCTCCTTTTCTTGTTTTCATTAATACAAGCGAAACTATAGTATCTAAATTTTTAATAATCCAGTCATTATCTATATTTAATAACGGCTTAATTAGCTTATCTCTGACATCTTTGTTTTCTTTATCTTTAACATTTCTTGCAATCTGGTAGTGAAGTTTTGGGAAAATAATGGGATTGATTTTTATATTTTCGTTATCTTCTTCCACATAACTTTTATATAGTGTAAGCAGGTTATAAAGAAAACTTCTACTAATAATTTCCCTTTTATTGCCTTTCTCATCTTTATAGTTATAAATTTCTACAAAATTTTTAATTTGCTTTTCTATCTCGTCAAAGTAAAATTCCTCTAAACTTTGGTCATTTTCACAATTAACTAAACTACTTTGACCAATTCCAAAGTCTTTCCATTTGTATGCCTTTTGGAAAATTGCTATTTTGTCTTTAGTGCCTGTTTTTGCTTTTTCTTCTAGTTTTTCTGCATATTTAGCTACAAGATTGATAGGTAAATTATGTCTTGCAAATAGTAAACCTCCAGATAGTCCAAATTCAGGATTTTTAGCTGTATACTCTGTAAATTTTTCTCTTATTTTTTGAGCAAAGGAAAGGGCTAAATTATATGGAGCTATGATAAATAAATCATCTCCTCCTGAATAAACTATGTAGATTAAAGAATTTATAAAGTTTTGTTTTAGACCTTTTTCCTCTATCTTTTGTATTAGATTTCTTGAGTCTTGGTCTAAGTTTTCTTTGTTTTTTATAAGGTGGTCTATGTAATCTTTTGTTTCTTCTTCTGCTAATTTGTTTATGTATCCACTAAAGAATAAATCTAACATTCTACTTAGTGAAGCTATTCTTGAAATTGTGTAGTTGCTTTCGTCTTTTTCTGTTTCTACTTCTATAGAACGAAGACCATCACTGAGTATTAATCCCAAATTATCAACATCAGCTCTAAAAAATCCAAGTTTTTTATCCCCTTGAGCAAACT
>JALSSE010000398.1 GCA_026984415.1 Hydrogenothermaceae bacterium
ATTTTGAAGATTTAAATATTGAAAATATCCAAAAATCTTTAAAAAAACTGAGAAGAACTTTTAGAAAAATATCTCAAGAAAAAAATCTATATTACTACATAACTACAGTTTTACTGTTTTCCTATCTACTTGATGGAGACAAATCGGATGTTGTTTTAGATAAAAATGCAGAAATTTTATTCAAAGAAATAAATCTTCCACCAAATCTTGTTCATAATTTTATAAAAAGCCAGAAATTTGAGCAAAATGAGATAAACATTCTTAGAAACAAAGCTTTAAACGAAGTTTTAGAAAAACAGATTGACCTTGATAACAAAATCTATTCTCTGACCTTGCCAACAGGAATGGGAAAAACTCTTATCTCTTTTGCTTTTGCTTTAAAACTATCTGAAAAATTAAGAAAAGAAAAAGGAGTAAATCCAAAAATTATTTATTCCTTGCCATTTCTATCTATAATTGAGCAAAATTTCTCAGTTTTTGAAAAAGTTTTGGAAGAAAATAGAATAAAAGCAGATAACCTAACAATACTAAAACACCATCACCTGTCAGATTTTAAATATAAATATGAAGAAAACGAGTTTGATTACGACAGTTCAAGAATTTTAGTAGAAGGATGGAACAGTAAAATTACAACAACCACATTTATACAATTTTTTCACACCCTTATTGGCTACAAGAATAAATCCTTGAGGAAATTTCATAGGTTTACAAACAGTATAATTATTTTAGATGAAATCCAGTCAATACCTTTTAAATACTGGCTTGTAATAAAAGAAGTTATCTCATACATGGCAAAAGAGTATAACTTTTATGTAATATTCTCAACAGCAACCCAGCCACTTATTTTTGAAGAAAAAGAAACTATTCCACTCACACAGCATAAAAAATATTTTGAAAAATTTAACAGATACAAAATCGAGTTTGATAAAAAAGAAAAAACCTTAGATGAATTTTTAAAAGAGATTAATATAAGTTCCCAAAAAAGCTATCTTTTCATAGCAAACACGGTAAATCAAGCAAAAGAGATTTATGAATTTTTCAAAGACAAAAAGCCTATTTTTTTATCAACTCATATAATTCCAGTTCACAGATTAGAAAGGATAAAACAGCTAAAAGAAAAAAATAACAAATTAGCAATAACTACACAGCTTGTGGAAGCAGGAGTAGACATAGATTTTGACGTTGTTTATAGAGATTTTGCACCGTTAGACAGTATTATACAGAGTGCAGGCAGATGTAATAGGGAAGGCGAGGGAGAACAGGGAGAAGTTTTTGTTGTAAAGCTGTTAGATAAAAACAACAGACTTTACAGTTCTTATGTTTACGATTCAACACTTTTACAGGCAACAGAGGATATTTTTATAAAAAATGAGTACGAAGAAAAGGAAGTTTTAGAGCTTATAAATCAGTATTTTAAAGCACTGTTAGAGAGAAAATCTATGGCAGAAAGCTATAAACTCCTTGAATATTTGTACTCTTTAAAATTTTCTGGAGGAAAAGAACCAGGACAGATTTTATCTATAGCTGACTTTAAACTAATAGATGAAGAAGTTTATAAAACGGATGTTTTTGTCCAGATAAATGAAGAAGCAGTTAAAGTGTGGGAAGAGTTTAAAAAGATTATGCAGATAAAAGAGATA
>JALSSE010000399.1 GCA_026984415.1 Hydrogenothermaceae bacterium
TGGTTTACTGTCAGATTGGGATTTGGTTGGTTTTTCCGTTTTTGCTGGTGGTTTTGTTTCTTCTGATTTCTTTTCCTGTTTTGTTTCCTGAGGTTTTTCTTCTTCTTTTTTGATTAGGTCTTCAACTTCTTTTCCATCTGATATGAGTTTTTCAAGTTTTTCAATAAGTTCCATAGATGGTCTCTGGTCTGGTGGAAGTAAAATCAGTTCTTCTAAAATCTGTTCTAAGTTTAATCCTTTGTACTGTAAAACAAGTTTCTTTATGTCTTCATCTACACCTTCAACAAACTGGATTTCACTATCATTTAAATTGTTTTCCTGTTCTTCTTTTTTATTTTCTTCTTCAGAAACAGGTACAGCATCTATAACTTCCCCTGAAAGTATATTGTCTAACTTTATAAGTAAATCTTTTACTTCTTCTTCTTCTGGAATTGTGTAGTCTTCTTTTAGGTTGAAAATACCTTCCTTTAGTTTGTCTATACCTTCTAAGATTACATCCATCATTTCGGAATTTAAATGGAGTTCATCATTACGGAGTTTATTGAATATGTCTTCTATTTTGTGGGCTATTTCTATTATTGTGGTTAGTCCTAAAAATCCAGCTCCACCTTTTAAGGTGTGGATTTCTCTAAAAATTTTGTTTAAAAGGTCTTTATCATCTGGTGCATCTTCTAACTCTACCAAATCCTGGTCTAAGCTATTAAGGATTTCTTCTGCTTCAATTAGAAATTCTTCAAAAATTTCCTTCATATCTTCAGGTATTTCTATTCTCATGGCTTTACCTCACATTCCAAATTCTTTTAAAATTAAATCAACATCTTCCTGATTTACTTCTTTTTTCCATTCAATTTCTTTTAATTTTTCTTCCATTTCTTTTCTTTTTTCTTCAGATTCCTCTTCTGTTATTCCAAACAAAAGAATCAATCTAAAAATTTCTTTTTCTAAATCAGAAAGGAAAGTTGATATTTTTTGTAATCTCTGTGAAAGAATATCCTGAAATTCTAATTTTGATAGACTGTTGAAAAGTACATCGTAAGATATATCAAGTTTTTCATTTATTTTGTTTAGATTTCCATCTCCAGTTCCTTCATAGTTTATAATTTCTTTTACATCTTTTATGTTGTTCATAGCAAGGTTTATGGCATTTAAAAGATTTTCTGCTGCCTCTTCACTTTCTTTTATTGATTGTTCTATGTGGGAGTTTATTTTTGAAAACCCTTCTTTTTGAAGATTTAGTGTTTCTATTTCCTTCTTAAAATCTTCAATAATGGTAATTACGCTTTTTATCTCATTTCTCAGTTCTTTTTCCATGTTCTCCTCCAGAAGTGTATGTTTTAGGATTTCTTTCGGACTTAATTTTGATTTCTTAAATGACGAAAGATTTCTAACTTGAATAAACCTGAGGGAAACAATGAAAATAAAAACAAAATTTATACTGTCTATAGTTGTAGAAGTTTTAATGATTTTTCTCCTTACAGAATATATACATCTAAAACTTTTGAAATATGAAGATTTAGCACACTTAAAAGACTACCTTAAAAATTATGAAATCAGTTTAGAGAAGTTAAAACTCCTTGCCATTTATGATGAAAAGCAAAAAATAAAAGATAATTTCGCTGTACTGGATAAAATAAAGGAAAATATAAAAAAATTAGACAGTGATAACAAAATATACCCTCAGATTGAAAATATTAATCTAAATATTCAGTCTTCTTTACTGTCTGATGATGGAATTAATAAAAAAATACAACTTTTAAATAGTGCTTTTAATGAAGTATTAGGAATTGAAAAAGAAATTAATCCAAAAAGTTTCTCAATTTTAAAAAATTCATCTTTACTTGTCGCAATAATTCCTTTATTCAGTCTATTGATTCTTACAATAGGTTCATTTACAACTTACAGAACAATAATCACACCTGTTATAAATATGAGAAAAACAATGAAAATTATAGAGGAAGGTGATTTAACAAAGAGATTATCAATAAAGCAAAATAACGAATTGGGAGAATTAGGAAGGGAATTTGACTCTTTTGTTGACTGGATAAAGCAGACATTTCGTAATTTAACCTCATCTATAACGGAAGTTACAAAAAATTCTTCTTTATTAATCACAGACCTTTTTAACACAAATTTAAGAAACAAAGAGTTAAAAGAAAAATCAACAGAATTGTCCCTATCTTCTGAAATTCTTTCCCAATCTATAGAAAATGTAAACACACAGATAAGTAATATTTATGAAAATGTAATAGATATAGAAGATGAAACAAGAAAAGGAGGGGTTGTTGTAAAAAATTCAATAAAAAATGTTGAATATCTTGCAGATAACGTTATAGATTTACAAAAAAAAGTAGAAGTTCTTACCTATGACTCTTCAAAAATTCAGGAAGTCATAGAAACTATCCAGAGTATAGCAGACCAGACTAACCTTTTAGCTTTAAATGCAGCAATAGAAGCTGCAAGGGCAGGAGAACACGGAAAAGGTTTTGCAGTAGTTGCAGATGAAGTAAGAAGTCTGGCAAACAGGACAGTAGTTTCTTCAGATGAAATAAAAGAAATAATCCAATCAATTACAAATTCCATTTCAGAGCTCGCACTTTCTTTAGATTACAGGGCAAAAGAGGCAATAGATGTAAAAGAAAAAATGGATGAAACAGAAGAAGCATTTAACCGTATAAATAAAAAAGTCCAGCATATTACAGATTTAACCCAGAGTATTTCAGAACTGATAAATGAACAGTTAGGTTCGTTAGATATTGTTAAAGAAAATATTTCAACAATTGATTACGGAATAGATGAATTCAACAGTGTATTTAAAGATTTAGAAAATCAAATATACAACACAAGAGATGCTATAAAGTCTGTAGAACAGGAACTGTCAAGGTTTAAAATCGGAGACTATATGTTAATTACAAAAGGTGAAACATTCTTTGCAGAATGGCTATCTTCTGTACTTAAAAATAATCAGCAAAATAGTAATTTTGTAGAATGGATTGAAAATGATTTCAAACATTTAGCTGAAAAATATCCAGAACTTGAACCTATCTTACACAGATTTAAAGATTTACTAAAAGAGTCTGAAGATACAGTTTCAACTTTATTTGAGGTCTGTAGAAACAATTCAAATTGTAATTTAAGAGAGTTTGAAAATGAATTTACACAGTTAAAAGAAAAAATAAATGAAATCTTAAGTTTATTTGACAGAATATCAAAAATTATCAAGGAGCATGAAAATTAATGGATATTAAATTAAAAAAAAGGTATAACGGTATAATTCCTATTGATAGATACTGTCAGGTAATTGGCAACCATAAGTTTGATTTTTTGTTTAGTTTTAGGGTTATAGATGTTATAGACGAAGAAAATGATAAATTTTTAATCAGCTTTTTTAATCCTCAACTTGCAAACTGTATCCTTACAAAATACCCAGATTTTAAATTTTATTATAAAAAAGGGAATAAAAATTTTCTTGCATCTGCAAATGTTATAAAAAATGGAAAAGCAGAAGCTGAAATAAAAATTAATAAAGATTTATCTATCCCAGAAAAAAGAAGGTATAACCGTTTTAAAATCTCACAGTTTGATTTACCACCTTTTTCAATTTACTCAGATGGTAAAAAGTTAATAGAAAATGCAAGAATTTTAGAAATAAGTTTAAGGGGATTACAGATTTTCGCTCCTGAATTTTCCTTTAATGACGAAAATTTATTAGAGATAATAAATGAAGATGAAAATATAAACATAGGACTTGTAAAACCTGTTTTAGTAGAAAAAAATGAAAAAGGTGTAGTTATTAGGGGGGAAATAAAAAAAACAAATATAAACATGACAAAATTTATGATAGAAACGTATATTAAAGTTGCAAAAGATATAATAAAAACAAATTGTAAAAAGGGATAAAAAATGGCAGAAGAAAAAACTCAACAGGAAGAAAAAAAAGTAAAACTTTCAGGCACAAAAAAAGCAGCTTTACTGCTGTCTGCTTTACCTGAAGAAAATACTGTAAATGTATTTCAACATTTAAAAGAACATGAAATTGAAAAAATAATAAAATCACTTTTAAACGTAGAACCACCACCTAAAGAGGTTTTGTTAGAAATTTTTGAAGAGGCGTATAACATTTTAAAGGAAGCTTCACCTTTCAAAATAGCCCCTGACAATCTTAAAAAGATATTAGAACAATCTCTTCCACCGGATAAGCTCCAAAAACTTTTAGAAGAAACCTTTGCAACAGAAGAAGGAAAAGCTATTTTTAAAGAGCTTGAAAAAATGGATCCAAAAATGGTAGCAGGAATTATTCAAAATGAACACCCTCAGGTTATTGCTATGATTCTTTCTCAGATTAACCCTGCAAAAGCTGCAGACATTATCCAGTTCTTACCAAAAAGACTTGGAGTAACAAACGTTCAGGAAGAGGTTATTAAAAGAATTGCATCCATAGAAAAACTTTCTACACAAATGTTAAAAGTAGTAGCAAGCTCCCTTGAGGAAGAATTACTTACAATAGGAGCAGGAAAAGGAGAAACATTAAGCGGAATTGATATTGCGGCAGAAATTGTAAATAACTTACCGAAAGATTTAGGAATGGAAATCCTTGATGAGATAAGAAAAGAAGATGAAAATCTTGCAGATACAATTGAAGAAAAAATGTTTAAATTTGAAGACATTGTCAAGCTTGACGACAGGGCTATTATTGAAATACTTAAAAATGTTGATAAAAACGATTTACTTATTGCCCTCAAAGGTGCACCTCAAGAAATTGTTGATAAATTCCTTAATAATATGTCTAAGAGAGCAGCACAGATGTTCATGGAAGATATGGAAGTCCTTGGTCCTATGAAAAAATCCGAAATTGAAAAAGCCCGTAAGAAAGTTATTGCAGTAATAAAAGACTTAATTGAAAAAGGTGTAATTGATTACGGCTCTGGTGAAGAGATGATTTAAAAATTTAAGAAAAATCAGCAATTGTCCGATACATCCTTTAAAACATTAAAAAGGAAAAGCCATGTCAGAAGATTTCTTATCTCAGGAAGAGATAGATGCTTTATTAGGCGGTGGGAGCAAACCAACAAAAACAAAGGGTGATGTTGAGCCTTTTGATTTCTCACAGGTTGAAAGTGTAAAAAAAGGTAGCCTACCCGGTTTAGAACTTATTTTTGAAAGATGGGTAAAACTCTTTAGAGATGAAATAAGAAAATTCATTTCAAAAATAAATATGGTATCTAAAGATAGTATATACGTGACAAGATTTAACACATTTATGTCAAAGATACCACTACCTTCAAGTTATGTAATCCTTTCAATGAGACCTTTAAAAGAAAATGCTTTATTTATTTTAGATTCCCGCCTTGTTTTTACAGTTATAAGTGTTCTTTTTGGTGGTCCAGCAAAACCTTTTAAAGTAGAAGGCAGAGAATTTACAAAATTAGAAATGAAAGTTGTTGAAGATTTTATAAATATAGCATTAAAAACATTTGAAGATGTATGGAGACACGTTTATCCAATAAGCGTTGAAAAAAAATCAATTGAGCTTAATCCAAACCTTGCAAAAATAGTTTCTTCAAATGAAAAAGTTATCGTTGTTGAATGTCTTGTTGAGTTAGATGGATATGAAGCCCCATTATTTTTCTGTTTTCCACAGGGTTTATTTTTACCTATAAAGGAACTAATACATTCGGAATTTACAGGTACAGAAGAGGAAAAATCGTGGCAGGAATTAATTGAATTTAAACTTATGACTGTTCCTGTAAAACTTACTTTAGAACTTACAAGAAAGCAATTTAAGATAAAAGATATTTTAGATTGGAAAGAAGGAGATGAGATAGATTTAGGAATTGAGAAAGATGAAGATTTAAAACTCTACATTGAGAACCAACCTAAATTTTTATCAAAACTTGGAAAAGTTAAAAATAAATACGCTGCTCTTATAAAAAAAGAAATAAACCACGAGGAAATGTAAAATGGCAGAAGAAGAAAAAAACCAGGAAACAAATGAAAATGAAAATAACGAAAACGTAGAAGAAACCGAAGAACAAAAACAGGAAACTGAAGAAAATAAAACCGAAAGTGAAACAGAGGAAGAAGAAGTATCACAGGAAGACTTAGCAGCCCAGTGGGCTAACATGGTTGAAGAAGGTGGAGAAGGACAGGAAGAAGATTTGGCAGCCCAGTGGGAAAATATGGTTGAAGGACAAGGTGGAGAAACCCAACCTCATATAGAAGAAACACAGGAAGAATTTGATGAAAAATTATCAGTCCTTATGGACATTCCTTTAGAAATATCAGTTGAAATTGGAAGTACACACGTTCCAATTGAAGAAGTCCTAAAACTAAATCCAAACAAGATAGTTGAGTTTGATAAAGATATAAACAAACCTGTCGATATAAAGATAAATGGAAAACTTATTGCCCAAGGTGAGTTATATACAGTTAAAAACCATTTTGGAGTAAGAATTACAAACATTATTACATTAAAAGAAAGATTGAAACTTTTAGATGAAATTTCTTAGGAGTAAAAGATGGCTATAAATTTCCAACCTATGTATGTTCTTGCAGCTGGAGGAGAAAGGGCATTAGACAACCTGAACAATGTTACAAATAACCTTGCAAATGTTAATACACCGGGTTTTAAAAAGCTTCTTTTAAATGAAATGAGCCAGAAAATTCCTGACAATAAAGGTATATCTGGTGATTTGTTTGTTTTTCCAAGATTTGAAAAAAGTATTGTTGTTCAAAATCAGGGAACAATAAAAGATACAGGGAGGAAACTGGACTTTGCTATTTTTGGAGAAGGTTATTTTAAAGTAGATACACCAACAGGACAGCTCCTTACAAGAAATGGACATTTTTCAGTGTCTCCAGATGGTTTTTTAATTGACCAGAATGGAGGGTATATTTTAGACCAGAACAATAAAAGAATAAGCATTGACGCAACAAAAACTATAAATGTTACAAAGGAAGGCGAAATTTATCAGGAAGGGAGTCTTGTTACTAAAATAGCCATTGTTCAATTTGATAATGTTAAACCTGTTGGAAATTCTTATTATTCACCTTCAGGAAATAGTAGAACAGCTAAATTTAGTCTATTACAGGGACATTTAGAAAGTTCAAATGTTAACGCTATAGAATCAATGATGGATTTAATAAATTCCCAAAGAAGATTTGAAATGTATGGAAATCTTTTAAGGTCTTTAGACCAGCTTGAACAACGTTCACACGAAATAGGTAGAGCATAAAAGGAGGAATAAAAAAATGATTAGAGCTTTATGGACTTCTGCTTCTGGTATGGAAGCACAGCAAACAAATTTAGACGTTATTTCAAATAATATAGCCAACGTAAACACAACAGGATTTAAAAGAAGCAGGGCAAACTTTGAAGACCTGATTTATCAGGACATAAGAGACCCGGGAGTTATGAGTTCAAATGAAAATAGAGTTCCAACTGGTATTCAGGTTGGACTGGGAGTAAAACTTTCTGATGTAAGTAAAGTATTTTCACAGGGAAGTTTAATAAAAACAGACAACCAATTAGATATTGCAATTCAGGGTGAAGGATTTTTCAAAATTGAGCTTCCTGGAGGTGGAGAAGCGTACACAAGGGCAGGTAATTTCAAAGTGGATAATGAAGGATACATTGTTACTTCAGAAGGATACAGGTTAAGCCCAAATATTCAAATCAGTTCTCCTGAGACATTAATAAGTATCTCAATAAGTCCAAATGGAAAAGTTTATCTTGTTAGAAATGAAGGAGGCCAGCAAACAACAGAAGAA
>JALSSE010000400.1 GCA_026984415.1 Hydrogenothermaceae bacterium
CCCCCTTCCATAAATCCACCTCTCCATTTCATCCTTTGGAACAGGGTTTTTTTTCCATCAATAATAGTTGCCTTTTGTTGCCATCTCCTGTATCCAAAACCTAAATAAATCCTTTCCAATAATGGATTTCCGTAAAACCTTAACTTCTCTGTAAGGTTGAAATTGTAGTAATTACCATCTTTAAAAAAGATGTATCTCATTTCAGCGTCTGTAATTAACATTACATTAAAAATTGCAAAATTTATATCAAATCCAAAAAGTAACATCGGTGTGAAATATTCAGAAACCTTAAAACTTCTATAAGTTTTTGTTCCGTATTTTGCTTTTCTGTAAGACTGGACTTTAAGGTACTTAAAATTAAATCCAAATTTTGGAGTGATAAACCATGGCTGAAAAAATTTGTAATAAAAAGCGAAGTTGTATTCGTCTGTTTTTATTTTTACTTCAAGGTCTGCCTTATCTAACCCAAGTAATTTTCCAAAAGGGTCTAAAATTCCGATAGCATCAGTAAATTCTAAAAATAAATCATCTAATCCAAAGAAAAATGGAAAGTCCCCTTTTTTTAGAGTGTCTTTTACAGCTAAATGAACTTCTCCTTTTGTTTCGTATCTGTATCTGAAATGTTCAACTTTAAAATAAGGAAGTGATGATTTTGAAGGTATAAATTTAATGTACATATAAGTATCACGGGATTTTCCTGTATTTGTCAGGTCCCCTTTGTTTTGTTTAATCCTTAGTTTTCCTTTTATTGAAAGGTAGTTAACACCTCCACCTACTTCAATTTTAGGAACACCAACCCCCAGTCCAAAGCTACTTGAAAAGCATATAAAAAAAATTAAAATCCCAGTTAGACCTTTTTTCATAATTATAAATTTATAACCTGTGGTTTCTAAAAAAAATTTCGGAATTTATTTTTTAAAGTGTAGGAGTTTATCATTTTATTTAGATGATATTTACGCTTTTTTCACCTTTCTCAATGTAGCCAACGACGTATGGTTTTTCTCCAAATTTTTCTAAAAGTTCTACAGTTTTTGCTTCATCTTTTTTGCTTACAGCTAATACCATTCCAAGCCCCATATTAAATGTTTTATACATTTCGTCTTTTGAAATATTACCTTCTTTTTCTATCCATTTAAAAACAGGTAAAATTTCCCAGCTCCCTTCTTCTATTACTGCCTTTAATCCATCCTTAATAACCCTTATAAGATTTCCCGGAATGCCTCCACCTGTTATGTGGGCAATAGCTTTTACATTAACATTTTCAATAAGGTTTAAAATAGGTTTAACATAAATTTTTGTTGGAGTTAAAAGTTCTTCTCCTAATGTTTTTCCAAACTCTTCAAAATAGTCCTTATAAGAGTATTCTTTTATTTCTACAAGTTTTCTCACAAGTGAGTACCCATTACTGTGAACCCCAGAAGAAGCCAATCCAATAAGTATATCTCCTTCTTCTAAAGTTGAGCCGTCTATTATTTTTTTCCTTTCAACAACTCCAACAGAAAAACCAGCAAGGTCATATTCTCCTTCTTTATACATTCCCGGCATTTCTGCTGTTTCTCCACCTATTAAAGCTGAACCAGCCTGTTTACAGCCTTCTGCTATCCCTTTAACAACATCAACAGCTACTTCTGTCTTAAGTTTTCCAGTTGCAAAGTAATCTAAAAAGAAAATAGGTTTTGAACCTGTTGTAACAAGGTCATTTACACACATAGCAACAAGGTCTATTCCTATTGTGTCATGTCTGTCTAATTCCTGTGCAATTTTTAATTTTGTTCCTACTCCATCTGTTGAAGATGTAATAACAGGCTCTTTATATTTTGCTATTTCTAAAAGATAAGCCCCTGCAAATCCACCTATGGAAGTTATTACATTTTTATTAAATGTTTCTTTTACAAAAGGTTTAATTCCTTCTACAAATTTATCTGCTTTTTCTATATCTACTCCTGCTTCTTTGTATGTAAGCATTTCCTAAACCTCAACTAAATATTAAATATTTTTACTATTGCGAAAAGAATTATCCATGAATAAATCCCTGCAATAATGTCATCTGTCATTATTCCTAATCCAGATGGTAGCTTTTCAAACATTTTAATAGGTGGTGGTTTTAAAATGTCAAAAATCCTGAAAAGAACAAAACCAAGGGCAAGATGAATAATTGTTGGTTCAATTGCAAGCATAGTAACCATATATCCAGCTATTTCATCTATAACTACAAAATCAGGGTCTATATGTGACTTTTCTGTATTTCCAGTTGTATCTCCAACAATAACAGTCGCAGCCCATATTCCAATTAGGTAAACAGCCATTGTTATTGAAAACTGAACCATTAAACCTTTATTCCAGTAAATAAGAATTAATGGAATCGCCACAAGTGTTCCAAATGTTCCCGGGGCGAAAGGTAATTTTCCTACGTAAAGCCCTGAAGCCAATAAATTTGCAATGGAATTTTTAAAGCTATTTGTCAACTGAACTCTCCTGAATTTTTATAAGATTTTATCATAATTTAAATGTTTGATTTTTAAGTTTAATCTTTTAGATAGGAAGGAACTTCTCTCTTTTTTTTCTTTTTTGGAACTAATTTTTTGCTTATCCATGGTGCAAATTGGGCAGTTATAATTCCTAATATAGCCATTGTCAGAACATACATCCCAATAAGTGGAATCAGTATCGGGTGGGCGTATTTTGACATAACTATTGAAAACTCACCTCTGTTAATTATTGAAAGTCCTGTGATTATTGAGGCTTTTTTTGACAATCCGTAAACCATTCCTCCGATAAACCCTGTTAAAAATTTTCCAGTAATTGAAAGAAAAATCACAAGTATAAATGCTAAAATCATTTTTGACTCAAAATGGGAGGAAAACTGGATAGATGCTCCAAAAATAAAGAAGAATATTGCTACTGCTAAATCTCTTATTGAGTACATAGCCCTTTCTACTTCATGGGATTTTCCGGTTTCAGCAATTATAACTCCCATTAAGAATGCACCTAAAGCTTCTGATAACCCTATATACTGGGTTATACCTGCAAAAAGTATCATGCTACCTAATGAAAAGAGTGTAAATATATCTTCTTCTAAAAACTGGTCAATAAATTTAGAAAGATACCCTCTGAAAAAGTAAGCAACAATTCCTACAAAAATAAATACAGCTATTATTTTTAAAATAATAAATGCTAAAGAATAAATAGAAAATCCATTTCCTGAAGCCATACCTGCAATTATTGCAAGTATTATTGGGGCAATAAGGTCTTCAAAAACCATCAGTCCTAAAATTATTTCTGTTTCTGGGTTTGCTATCCTGTGGTTGTCTATAATTATTTTTGTAGTTATTGCAGAAGATGAAGCATAGGCAACACCACCTGCAATAAGGGATGTAAACATGTCAAATCCTAACAACAACATAACTAAAAAAACTGTTAGAAATCCAAATAAAAAGTCTAAAATTCCCACTATCCATATTTTTTTTGCTGTTCCTATCCCTCTTTCAATAGTGAATTCAAGACCTAAATAAAAGAACAAAAGGACAATTCCAATTTCACTAAACTGTTCTATTGTTTTTTCTTCGTGGACAAAATGACCTAATAAAATTCCAGAAAAAATATAGAAGATAATAGACGGAAATTTTGATATTTTTCCTAAATAACCTGCAATAAAAAGGGCTATGTTTAAAGCTCCAAAAAGGAGTAAAAAAGGTAATGAATAATCTTCCATTGATGTGCCTTATTTAGAGATAACGTTGAATTCTTGCATGAATTTTCTTATCTGTTCTTTATTTCCTACAACAATTAAAACATCACCTTCTCTAATTATTTCATCAGGGAGAGGGTTTGTTATTGTATTTTCCCCTCTTATTATAGATATAATTGTTGCTCCAGATTTCCTTCTTATATCTGCTTCTTTTATTGATTTATCTTTTAGAGGGGAATTTTCATCTACTTTAACCCATTCAATTATAAGGTTTTTAAGGAGTAGCTGTTTTGCTTCTTCCTGAACTGGCTGGAAATAAGTACCCATCAGTATAGAACCAAGCTGTTTTGCTTCTTCATCATTCATTTCTATATCACATACAGGCTCGTCGTAATCATCAGCTTCAAAGTAAAACAGTTCTTTTTTCCCAGATAAATGAACAACTACTGCTATTTTATCCCCTTTTGAAGTTATTACAGAAAATTTTTTACCTACCCCGGGAAGTTCCGTTTCTTTAAACTCCATTTTTACCTCTTTAAATAGCTTTTGAAAATCTTTTTTCTTTTTTATTTCTTGTATATACATCAAAAGTTACAGCTATGTTTCTTATTAATAATCTTCCTGCTGGTGTTACATCTATTCTGTCAGGGTACATTTTTATTAATCCATCTTCTTCTAAACTTTTTAACATCTCTAATTCTTCAGAAAAATATTCATCAAACACGATGTTGTGTTTTTCTTCTATTTTCTTTTTCTTTAACTGGAAGTTTGACATAAGGTTCATTATTACATCTCTTCTGATAATATCATCTTCATTTAATATAACTCCCCTTGCAACAGGAAGCTCTCCTTTTTCAACTGTTTCATAGTAATCTCTTAATTTTTTGTAGTTTTGAACGTAGATGTCATAAAGCATACTTATAGATGTTGCTCCAAAACCAAAAAGCTCTGCATTTGGCATTGTAGTGTATCCCTGAAAGTTCCTGTGGAGTTCTCCTTTCCTCTGGGCAACGGCAAGTTCATCATCAGGCTTTGCAAAATGGTCCATACCTATAAAAACGTATCCGGCATTGGTTAATTTTTCAATTGTCATTTTTAAAATGTCTAATTTTACTTCAGCTGGAGGCAATGCCTCTTCAATTATATTTTTTTGTAAAGGTTTAAGCCACGGAACATATGCAAAGTTAAATACTGCAATCCTGTCTGGGTTGAGTTTTATTGTTTTTTCTATCGTTTTTTCAAAGGTTTCTAATGTCTGGTAAGGTAAACCGTAAATCAAATCAATGTTTATACTTTCAAAATCTGCTTCCCTCAACCATTCCATAACGTTAAAAATCATTTCTTCAGGTTGAATTCTGTTTACTGCTTCCTGTACCTTATAATCAAAGTCCTGAATTCCAAAGCTTACCCTGTTAAATCCTAAATTCCTTAACAAAAATACCTTTTCTTTATCTACGTGTCTTGGGTCAAGTTCTATTGAAATTTCTGCATTTTCTTCAAAAGAAAAATGTTTATTGATTTTATTCCACAGTTCTTCTGTTTGTTGATTACTTAAATAGTTTGGTGTTCCACCACCCCAGTGGAGCTGTGCAACTTTTCTGTTTTCAGTGTCAATCAGTGAAGATGTGTTCTCAATTTCTCTGTATAAATGGTCAAGGTAAGGTTCAACAACCTCTTTTCTATGGGAAATAATTACATTACACCCACAAAAATGACATGCACTTTCACAAAAAGGAATATGAAAATAAAGGGAAAGGGGAGTTTTTCTTATGTTTGATTCTGCAATTTTTTGTTTGAAATCTTCTGCCGTTATTTCCTCTGAAAATTCTGTTGCTGGTGGATAACTTGTGTATCTTGGAGCTGGTTTATCGTATTTATGTATCAAGTCTAAATCAAAGACAATATCTTGCGGTGAAAATCCCATAATATTTACCTCTCAAAATTAAATCAATTATGAATAATATATATCTTAATATTTTTTTTAACAATAAATCAAAGATTGTATCTTGACAAATTTTAAAATGGATTATACTATTAATTGTAGTAAATTAAAAAACGGAGGATAAAATGTATAGATTAGTTCAGTTTTCAATTTTACTATTAGTTTCAGCATTTTTATTTGCTTGTTCAAGTGGAAAACCTGCGTATAAAAAAGAGTTAACTTCTGGCGGATATAAAGCTGTTATAGAATCAGACCAGCCTCCACATGTAGGAATAAACAAGTGGAAAATAAAAATCTACAAACCTGATTCAAAGTTAATGACAGGTGCGAAAGTTTCTGTTAACGGTTATATGCCCCCAATGCCGGGAATGCCTGAAATGAGCTTTGATTATCCTGTTGTTGATAAAGGTTCTTACTACGAAGCTGATGTAAATTTATCTATGGGTGGAACGTGGCAAATTACAATAACAGCACAGAAGGGAAATGAAAAAGTATCATTTAAATTTGGTTTTAATCTATAAGAGGTGAAAAGAAATGGTTATGGAATTCTTTAAAAAAGGTTTTAAAACCTTAAAATTTAAAAATAAAAAGCCTTCTCCTTTTGGAGAATTGGAAGAGAAGGTTATGGAAATTATATGGAACAAAGGAAACGCAACTGTAAAAGAAGTAAATGAGCAGTTAACAAGGTCTGGTGAAAAATACGCTTACACAACAATAATGACAATTTTAGACAGGCTCTATAAAAAGGGAATTTTAGACAGAAAAAAAGAAGGTAAAGGCTATAGATATTTCCCAAAAATATCTAAGGAAGAGTTTGAAGAAATGGTAACAGAAAAGGTTATTTCTGATATAGTAAAAGCAAACCCATCTACTGCTGTAGCTGCTTTTAGTGGTATTATAGAAGAACTTTCAGAAGAGGAATTAAAAAAGCTAAAAGAGATGATTGACAAAAAGGCAAAATAAATGTTTAAGAAAAGTGATATAGCTTTTTACAGTTTTTTGATTACTGTAATGTTGTATTTTTATTACTACTACTTTTTAATTTCAGATTTACCGGTATGGATTCGTGATTTAAAAGCTTGCGGTTCAGTAATGAATTTAGATTCTTTTATAAAAGGACATATAAATATATTCGTTTATCTTACACTTTTTTCTGTTATGACTTTTTTTATCCTCAGAACTTCTTTTATTTTAATTTCAAATGTAAAAAATTACATTTCTTTAATTAAATTTATAAAATCAAACACTTATAAAAAATATAAAAACCTTTTTATTTTAAATTCAGATGAGAATTTTGCCTTCACTTTTGGAATTTTAAAAAATAGAATTGTTTTATCAAAGGCAATATTTAAAAATTTTACAAAAAAAGAGATAAAAAATATCTATATGCATGAGAAAGGACATCTTATTTCTGGAGACAGCCATAAACTTTTTATATTCTCAACCCTTGCAAATCTGTTTCCAGATAGATTGAAAAATAAGATTATAAAAGATTTTTCTATTTTGAAAGAGATAGAGGCTGACGATTACTGTTCTAAAAATACAGATAAAATAGAGCTTGCAAAAACCCTTTTGAAATTTTATACAGTAACATCAAAGATAAGTTTACCAATGATGAACAACCATGCAGAAGTAAGGATAAAGTTTTTAACTGACCAGCTTAATTACAAACAGATAAAAACAGAAAATATATACTTTACCTTTTTTGTTTTACTTGGTATATTTCTGTTTTTAACATACATTTTCCAGTACTGTCTTTGCGGAATGTCTTCACTTATGAGTTTTTAATCTTTTAAATAATCCGAAATAAATTTAAACTTGACTTTATCAATTTTCTACTATACTTTATAGTATATAAAATTTTTAGGATTGGAAAATGAGATACTTATTTTTATTACTGGTTTTTATAGGAATTTCATACGGGGAAACAGTTCAGGAATTAATAAATATTGCAAATGAAAAAAATCCTGAGCTTCAATCTATACAAAACCAATTAAAATCTTATCAGGCTAAAGAAAAGTTTGAAGGAAGTTTAGATGACCCTGTAGTTTCAATAAGTATAAACGACATACAATTATTTAACCAGCCGTTTAACAGAACAATTGAAC
>JALSSE010000401.1 GCA_026984415.1 Hydrogenothermaceae bacterium
CCAAAGGAAGGAAATGTTTTTATATCTGTAGCTGATAAAGATAAACCTTATATTGTTGAAATTGCACGAAAATTAAAAAATAAGGGATTCAAAATTTATGCGACAGAAGGAACCCACAAATTTTTGCTTGAAAATGGAATTGAAAATGAAAGGGTAAGCAAACTATCAGAAACAAGACCAAACATTGTTGACAGAATTAGAAATAACGAAATCCATATGATAATAAATACACCTTCTGGAAAAAGGGAAAGGTCTGATGCTTACTACATAAGAAGGGCTGCTGTTCTTCATAAAGTCCCTTATTTTACAACTATCAGAGGAGCCTATGCAGCTGTGGAAGCCATAAAATCCTATAAAGAAAAAGGATTAGATGTTAACCCAATACAGGAATTTTTTACAAACTAACAGGAGGTTTAATTTGATAGAAAAATTAAGAGAACTGATTAAAGAAAGGGCATTAAAAATATCAGATAAACCAATATTTAAACTTTCATCTGGACAGATGAGTACTTATTATATGGATTTAAGAACAATAACTTTAGACCCTGAAGGTGGATATATTATTGGGAATGTAGTATTCAATATGATTAAAGACAAAAATCCTAACGCTGTAGGTGGATTAACATTAGGTGCTGACCCTATATCTTACGCTACTTCAATGATTTCATATTTAAATAAAAAACCAATAAAACCATTTATAGTGAGAAAAGAACCAAAAGGACACGGAACAGGAAAGCAGATTGAAGGAAATGTAAATCCTGGAGAAAAAGTTTTTATTGTAGAAGATGTAGTAACAACTGCAGGTTCTTCTCTTAAAGCTGCTAAAGTTGCTAAAGATTTTGGATTAGAAATTTTAGGAATAATTGCCATAGTTGATAGGGAAGAAGGTGGAGAAGAAAATATTAAAAAAGCAGGATTTGAATTTTTTCCAATTTTTAAAATTTCTGAATTTCTCAATAAGTAGGATGTTTTATAAACCAATAGACAATAAGGGCAAGTATGCTAATACCAATTGTTAGATAGCTAACTTCTCTGCCCTTTTCATGTCTGACTATTCTAAAATGGATAATACCACCATAAAAAATCCATAAAATAGATAAAAATACCTGTTTTGGGTCCCAAATCCAGTGTTTTCCTAAATAAACACTTGACCAGATTGAAGAAAAGATTAATGCTAAACTGACAGATATAAAAACAAGAACCAAAATTTTATCTTCTAAATCCTGAAGTGTTTTTAAAGAGGATGAAAATTTAGAAACAAAAATAGAATTTAACTTTTTATTTTTTAAATCTCTTTCTGTAAGTATATATATTGATGAAACCATAACTAAAGCTATAATCAGTGCGTATGACAGCATCGCAAAAAATACATGGAGGTAAAACCATATATTGTTGTAAGGTTCTATATTTTGTGAATAGTTTGGAAGGGATAAAGCTATTAAAAAAACAATAATAGGTGAATAAACAGCTCCGAAATCTTTTAACTGTTTTTTATAAAGTGTCAGCCCATAAAATATCATTGCCAAAATTGTTGAAAGTAAAAACAGAATATCTTCCTGATGGACAATAGGAATTGTTCCATTTTTTATTGAAACTACCACTAAATAAAAAATCTGAATTAAAAAACCTATTCCAAAAAAACTAAATCCTAAAGTTTTTCCTGTTTTCTTTTTTGTAAAAAGGTTTATCCAAAAACTAATTGATGCTATAAAATAAGACATTAATGACAATATAATAAATGCCTTCAATATTTTTTCACCTTTTTATTGAATTTGTATAAATGTTATTATACATAATTTAAATTAAAATATTAGATGATTCTAATCATTATAGAGGTTATCTTGGATACAAAAACATTTTTAAAAGTTTTGGATATACTTGAGAAAGAATACCCTAAATGGAATGCCCCTGTTGTAACACTACTTGCACAGCACACAAAAGACCCATATAAAGTATTAATTTCAACAATAATCAGTTTACGGACAAAAGATGAAGTTACTGCGAAGGCTTCAGAAAGACTTTTCAAACTTGCTGACAATCCATTTGATATGGTTAAACTTTCAGAGGAACAAATTGCAAAAGCTATCTACCCAGCAGGATTTTATAAAAATAAGGCAAAAACAATTTTAGAAGTTTCTAAAACACTAATTGAAAAATATAATGGAAAAGTACCAGATAAACTGGAAGAATTGCTAAAACTAAAAGGAGTTGGAAGAAAAACTGCCAATTTAGTTTTAAGCCTTGCCTTTGGTAAACCAGCAATCTGTGTGGATATCCACGTCCACAGAATCTGTAATAGACTTGGATTTGTAAAAACAAAAACCCCTGAAGAAACAGAGTTTGAACTGATGAAAAAAGTTCCAAAAAAGTATTGGAGTAAAATTAATAACCTTTTAGTTGCTTTTGGTCAAACAATATGCAAACCTGTATCCCCACTTTGTTCTAAATGTCCCGTTGAAAAGTACTGTGAAAAAGTAGGTGTTGAGAGAAGCAGATAATTAGTCTGCCTCTTTTTTTAAGAGATGCTTTTTAAAAATAATAAATAAATTTTCTCCACATATATAAACAATAAACCCTCCAGCAACTATTGGAATTAAGCTCTGGAGGAGTTTTGCACCACCTATGTAAGGGTCTGAAAAATCAACATTAAATAAAAAAGGTATGTTGTGAAAAATAGCATATAAACCTATTACGATTCCTATTAAGTATAAAAGTATTGTTATAAACAAATTATTGTTCCGTTTCTTCTTTTATTTTTAACTTTATAGATTTAACTATTTTATCTCCCTCTATTTTTAGCACAGGGTCTCCCATTGCTGTTCTTTTAGAAATTGGAATTCTTTTAGCATCTACTGTAAGTTTTAATAATCTTCCCATTTCTGTTGAAATTAATAATCTATCCATAAGATTTACAGCATGGACTGAAACAAGATAATCATCTTTATTTAATTTTATTGCCATTAATCCCTTTTGGGCTCTTTTTTTAAACTTCTTTTCTTTGTCTTTTTTATAAAATTCTTCCTTTGGAACAAGTTTACTATAACCATTAGCTGTAATTGTAATAAGGTAATCCTCTTCATTCA
Source organism: Hydrogenothermaceae bacterium (assembly GCA_026984415.1). Next base: position 3,084 of record JALSSE010000401.1, read on the forward strand.
CAAGTAATCCGCCAGAAACTTCATCTCCTTCGTCTAAATCAATTGCTTCAACACCTTTTGCCTTATCAGATGTAACCCTTACCTGACTTCTATCAAATATAAGTAAATCTCCTTTCTTTGTATAAACTCCAATGTATGAAGGGTGGTCATCTGCAAATGCTGAAATAACTTCATCTCCTTCAGATAAAGGAATAAGGGTATGTTTCTGAGATTTAAAGAATATGTCGTAATCTGAAATTCTTTTGATTATTCCATTTTTAGTTAATATAAACAGTCTATCTTCATTTCCTTCACCTTTGTAAATAGTCCCTACTATTTCTTCCCCTTCTTTAATATCAATGTTTCCTATATCTTTTGGTAAATCAGCAGTAAGACTCCAGTAAGAATTACCTTTATTTGTTATAAATGCTATTGGTGTTGAACTTTTTATCTGCTGTATTGATATTAATTTTTCACCGGGAACCATAATATTTGTTATTTCTGTAATTACCTTTTGCATTAATTCTTCATTTTTTATATTTTCTTCTAAATCTATTTTGTGATTTATCAATCTTCCACTGCTTAAAACAGCAATAACATGTTCTTCTTCAAAAGTTAGTTCCTGTTCCTTTCCAGAAATAACAATTGTTTTTCTTTCATCTTTGTATTTTTCTAAAAGTTCATCAATTTCAGATATAAAAACTTTTATTTTTTCTTCTTCACTTGAAAGTATTTTTTGATAACCAACTATCTTTTCTTTTAGATTTTCTAATTCTTCATATAGCTTTTCGCTTTCTAATGCTGTAAATCTTGATAACCTCATTTCAAGGATTGCAGTTGCCTGTTCTTCTGATAATTCAAAATTATCTTTTAAAGAGATTTTTGCTTCCCCTGTATCTTTAGAACCTCTGACTATTTCAATAACCCTATCAGCATTTTCTAATGCTTTTAATAAACCTTCTACTATATGAGACCTTCTTTCTGCTTTTTCAAGTTCAAAAAGTGTTCTTCTTGTTATAATCTCAATTCTGTGCTTGATAAACTCCCATAAAATTCCTTTTAAATCTAAAACTTTAGGTTGCTTATTAACCAGTACAGTTAAATTAATAGGTATGCTCTTTTGAAGAGATGTTCTTCTGTAAAGTTTCTTTAAAACTTTTTCAGGATTAGCTTCCCTTTTAAGTTCAACAATAATTCTTATTCCATCTCTGTCAGATTCATCTCTTAAATCAGATATTCCTTTTTCCTGTCCTTTTCTAACAAGCTCAGCAATCCTTTTAATCAATTCAACTTTATTTACCTGATATGGAATTTCATAAATTATTATCCTGTTTCTATTTCCAGGCAGCTGCTCAATTCTTGCCTTTCCTTTTACTACAACAGAACCACGGGCATTTTTATAAATATCAACTATTTCTTCGTGGGGAGTTATTAAAATTCCACCTGTTGGAAAATCAGGACCTTTTATAAACTGACAAAGTTCATCAACTGTTGCATTTGGAAATTCTGCAAGATATTTTAAAGCTTCGGCAACTTCTGTAAAGTTATGGGGTGGTATGTTTGTTGATAAACCAACTGCTATACCAGATGCTCCATTACATATAAGGTTAGGAAATTTAGAAGGTAAGACTGTAGGCTCTTCTAAAGATGCATCAAAGTTTGGAGCCATATCAACAGTATTTTTATCAAGGTCAGCAAGCATTTCAACGGCAAGTTTTGAAAGTCTTGCCTCTGTATATCTCATTGCAGCCTGTGGGTCACCATCAATTGAACCAAAATTACCCTGACCCTGTATTAGTGGGTATCTTAATGTAAAATCCTGTGCCATTCTTACAAGTGCATCGTAAACAGATGTATCACCATGGGGATGATATTTACCTAATGTTTCCCCAACAATTCTTGCAGATTTTTTATATGGTTTATTTGGATAAAGTCCAAGTTCTGACATTGCATATAAAATTCTTCTTTGAACAGGTTTAAGACCATCTCTTACATCTGGAATTGCCCTTCCAACAATTACAGACATTGCATAGTCTAAATATGCAGATTTTACTTCTTCTTCAATTGGCTGTTGGATAATTTCTGACATTCAAAACACTCCTATAAAATTTCTATAACATTATATTTTAACATACTTCAGGCATATTCTCGACAACCCAAAACTGTTGAAAAATTCTTGAAAAAAATTATTTATAAATAATATAAACGTAATTTTAGGAGGGTAGAGTATGAGAATATTCAGACAGTCTCTTTATTTTCTCCTTGTCCTTCTTACTTCAATTTACATTGCAGGTTGTAGCGGTGGTGGTAGTTCTTCCACAGAAACTGTTAATTTCACAGCCAACGTAGAAAATGGAGATGGAGCTCAAATTGAAGTTATGTCTTATAATGCTGATGGTTCAAAGGAAAGGGATTCTAAACAAAGTACTATCTCAGGAAATTCTTACTCAACAACCCTAAAATTAGATAAAAAAGGTGGATATGTTTTAGTAAACATTACAAAAGATGGATATGTTGACTGGAGTAAAAAGGTCAACTTTGATACTCCAGATGATATAACTGTAAATGCAGTTTTAGAGCCAATACAGTCCCAATCTATAATTCCAGTTGAAGATACTGTTACAATAAGCTCAGCAGGAAAAAAAGTTATTAAAATAGCATTAATCAAAAGAGCAAACGGTAAAAAAGTAATTGCAGCAGGAAATAAAATAATAGCAATGGATGGAACTCCTGAGTTTACAATGGAAATCCCAAAAGATGCTATACCTTCAGATGTTAAAGCATTAAAAGTTGGTTTAAGTTCTTTTGACCCAATAAAAGATGCAGATAAATTCCCTGGTGATTATGTTGATGAAAATGGAAACAGACTTATCTCTTTAGGTTTTAACTTTGTAGATATTAAAGATGCTGAAACGGGAAATCCTGTTTTTGGTGAAGGACAAATATCAAAAACACAAGAGCAAACATACCGCATAACAAGATGGATTGGAAGTGAAGTATGTAATAAGTTACAGGGAGATTTTTGTACTGGTGGAGCTGATGACCCACAAATTTGTAGTAATCTTACTCAAGATGAAGTAAATGGCTACAATGTACCATTTTACAGATATAACGAAATCACTGGAACATGGGAACTTCTTGGTGTAGGAACTATAGATATAAACAACGATGGAGTTATAGATTCTAATGATGCTGTAAACAGCTCATTTGATGCTGTAGCTGTATGTACAGATAATGATGGATTTAACACTATAATTGTTATAACTAATCCAAACTTTAGATACTGTAATCTTGACTATCCAGTAGTTATTCCACCAACTGAGTTATGTATTGATAAAACATTTGTAGATACAAATAATCAACCATTTACACAGGTTTTAGCATGGTTGGAAGATGATGATGAAAACCAGAGTTTCTTATATTCTGCTCCAGGAATAGTTGGACAAGATGGAACTGTTAGACTAACAACATGGAATATTGAAGGAGATGGAGATACACAGGCTAAACTTTACTACCAGTACACGTTAAATACTGGAAATGAATCAATTTTAATTACAAAAGAAGAAATTGTAGACTTAGAAACTGCTCCAAACTGCACACAAAAAACAAATACAATTGACCTTACAGAAAAACCATGTAAAGTTCAGGGAACAGTAAAATATTCAGATAACAGTGATGCTTCAAATGTTTCATTGTTTATAACAGATGACGACACATTTTTTAGATATACTACAACAGATGAAAATGGAAACTTTGAAGCTGTAGTTCCATGTGAGAAAGAACTTTATGTATATTCCCTTTCAATTTATGAAAATATTGCTACTTTTAAAGCAGATGGAACTGTAAATGATGATGAAACAAGCGATGAAGCTCAATCCCAAGATAGTAACTATAAATACATTATTACATTAAATCAAATAACACTACCTAAACCACAATACTCTTTATTTGTTTATAAAGAAGGAAATGGAACTGTAACAAGTAATCCTTCTGGTATTAGTTGTGGAAATGACTGCACAGAGAATTATGACAGTGGAACAACAGTTACACTAACAGCAACACCTGCTACAGGCTATCTTATAGACAGTTGGACTGGTTGTGATAATGTTTCAACAGATAAAACAACCTGTACTGTAAAAATGAACAGCTACAGAATTGTTTCTGTTAAGTTTGTGTCTGAAACAAGGTATACTCTAAATGTTACAGTTAGCGGAAATGGATATGTAATGAGCAATCCTACAGGAATACACTGTGTTGAAAACGGTAATATGTGTTCTTCAGAATTTGATGAAAATCAAACCATAACTTTAACAGCTTATCCAGATAATGGCTATCAGTTATCTCAATGGGGTGGAGACTGTTCTTCATGTGGTAATAACTTAACATGTGAAGTTGTATTAGATTCTAATAAACAGTGCTCAGCAGAATTTGTACAGGTTTCTGTTTCAGTTGATATGACTGGTGTATGGGAAGGAATATATGAGGGAAATGACGGAAGAAAAGGTTCTATTTGCGTAGATTTACAGCAGTCAGGAGGAAATCTAAGTGGAGAACTTTACCTACAAGGAACAGGATATGCTGGAAGTGTGACTGGTACCGTAAATAATAATTCTTTTACCTTTGGTACAGCAGCAGGAGGCAGTTATGAAGGACAGGTAAATGGTAATAATGCTTC
>JALSSE010000402.1 GCA_026984415.1 Hydrogenothermaceae bacterium
GTAAAGTTGTCGAAGTAAAAGGAAAAGATATGAGAAATTCACGAATAGTTAACAGGTTATTGGAGGAAAGTCTTGAGAAAAGCAACAATTAAAAGAGAAACAAAAGAAACACAGATAGAAATAAGTGTAAATTTAGACGGAACAGGATACAGCAATATTGACACTCCAGTAGGGTTTTTGTCCCATATGCTTGAAAGTTTTTCATACCATTCAATGATAGACCTTGAAGTCCTTGCCTCTGGAGATGTCCATGTAAGCCACCACCACACAGTTGAAGATGTAGGAATAGTTTTAGGAACAGCAGTTAAAGAAGCTTTAGGAGACAAAAAAGGAATAAAAAGATTTGGATACTCTATAATACCTATGGATGAAGCACTGTGTATGTGTTCAATAGATTTATCAGGAAGACCATTACTGTTTTACGATGATTTAGGGTTAAGAGGTAAAATTACAGAATTTGATTTTGAATTAATGGGGGAATTTTTTAAAGGATTTACCCTTTCAGCAGGGATAACAATGCATTTAAAAACCCTTGCAGGACACAACTTACATCACATAGCAGAATGCTTAACAAAATCTTTTGCTATTGCTTTAAAAGATGCAGTTTCTATTGACCCGAGAAGAAAAGGAGCCCCATCAACAAAAGGGGTTTTGTGAGGTAAAAGTATGGATAGAAAAGAAAAAATTTTAGAAATATTAAAAGAAAAAAAAGAAGTAACAGTAAAAGAGTTAAGTAATATTTTTAATGTTTCTGAAATGACTATATACAGAGATGTTAGAGAGTTAGAAAAAAGTGGAGAAATAAAAAGGCAGCACGGTTCTATTCTACTTAACACAGTTGAAAACAAAGAAGCAAAACTTGTAAAAACATGTCCTGTATGTGAAAAACCAATAACAAGGTCTCACCCTTATAAAATAACTATAAACAACACAAAAACAGTTGAAGCCTGCTGTGAACATTGCGGTTTAATACTTCATAAAAAGTACGAAGATGAAAGTGTTTCAGCAATTACTTACGATTTTATAACTGAAAACCCAGTAACATCACTTGATGCTTACTTTGTAGTTGGAAGTTGTGCCATTCCTTGCTGTACCCCAAGTGTTATTCCATTTTCTTCAAAAGAGTATGCAGAAAAGTTTCAAAAAGGTTTTGGGGGAAAACTACTTACATTTGTTGAAGCTTACAATGAAATCATAAACCGTTCAAATATAAATATGAAAGACTGCTGTTCAGGAATAGAGCCTGTTTCTTTCAAATTAAACGAAATTAAGAAAAAAAACAGTTAAAATCTGAACTCTGTAATAGGTTTGTAGTTTTTAAAAATACTAAAAACATCTTTCCTTAAATTTTTAGCTACAGTCTCTTTTTTAAAACAGGTCTGAAAATTACAGATATAAGCCACTGTATTTTTTTCAGCCTTATACCCTATTTTTTCAAGCATTTTTTTATCATTTTTATCAATAAACTGAACGTAGTTGTAGTAAGGAAAAGCCTGAAATCCATAGTTTACAAAGATATCTTTATCTTTTTCAGAACCAATAATATGTGTAATTAATGGAGGGTAAAGGTAAAAATAATAGGCAAGGGCTATACTTAATTTCAGTTCTCTTGGAAGAGATTTAACTAATTTT
>JALSSE010000403.1 GCA_026984415.1 Hydrogenothermaceae bacterium
CAGATTTTAGTCAATTTTATAGACTCTTTTAATGATTCAATATTGGTTATGGCTAAATGGATTATAAAACTCTCTCCAATAGGTGTTTTTGCACTGATTGCCTATGTTGTTGCTGAAAAAGGATTAAATACACTCTTTTCACTGTGGCATTATGTTGTTCTTGTAATTATTGGACTTTTATTCCATGCAGTATTTAATTTAGGATTGATTGGATTTATATTCGGAAAATTTAACCCTGTAAAATACTTTCTAAAAGTTAAAGAAGCTATACTTGTTGCATTTTCAACATCTTCAAGCTCTGCCACACTTCCAGTTTCAATAGAAGTTGCTGAAGAAAAAGCAGGTATAACTAAAAAAGTGGCTGGCTTTATTCTACCATTAGGTGCAACTATAAATATGGATGGAACAGCCCTCTATGAAGCTGTTGCTGCAATGTTTATAGCCCATGTTTACGGAATTGATTTAACAATAACACAACAAATAATTATTTTTGTAACGGCTTCAATTGCTGCAATTGGTGCTGCTGGAATTCCAAGTGCTGGACTTGTAACAATGACACTTGTTTTCAGTGCAGTTGGATTACCTGTAGAAGGTATAGCACTTATTCTTGCAGTTGATAGATTTTTAGATATGCTTAGAACAGCTATAAATGTGTGGGGAGACCTTGTTGGAGCAAAAATAATTAACAGGTTTATAAAATAAAATGTTAGAAAATTTATTTTCTGTAGTCCTTTTTTTCTCTTTAGGATACATTTTTAGAAAATTTAAAATCTTTACAGAAGAATCTTCAAAAACCTTAATAGATTTTATAATTTATGTTGCTTTTCCAGCCCTTGTCATATATAACGTTCAATTTTTAGAGCTTAAAATTTCGTATTTATGGATTTTAGTATTGGGATGGATTGCAATAATTTTCTCAATAATTATCTCTTTTTTAGCTGGTAAGTTTTTAAAATTAAACAGAATTACACTGGCATCTTTTGTTATGATGGCAAGTTTTGGTAATACATCATTTTTAGGAATTCCTTTTAACATGGCTTTATTTGGAGAAGAATCCGTAAAGTATGTGATTATATTTGACCAGTTTGCCTCTTTTTTACCTGTTGTTATTTTATCTCCATTCATTTTAGCTTATGGTCAGGGTACAGGAAGTATAAAAATAGACTGGAAAAAAATAATAACCTTTCCTCCTTTTATTACTTTAATATTTTCATTTTTAATTAAACCATTTTTTCACATTCCAGATTTTATCCTTGGAAGTTTACACCTTTTAGGTTTGACAGTTGTTCCACTTGCTTTATTTTCTGTTGGGCTAAACCTGAGATTTTCAAATCTAAAGGAAAGAATAAGAGATGTTACAGCTGTTTTATTCATAAAAATGATTTTTGTTCCTTCTATATTTCTGGCATTTTTTATTTTTGCTGGAATAGAATCTGGATTGTTTACTAAAGTTGCAATAATAGAGATAGCAATGCCTCCAATGGTTTTAGCGTCTATTTTAGTGATAGGAGCAGGTTTAGATAAAGATTTAGCTGCTTCTTCTGTGGCCAGTGGAATAATCTTTAGTTTCTTTTCTGTTCCTATTTTTTATATTCTTATAAATAGATTGATATTCTAATTTTATATATTATAATATTTATAGTTAGCTAATATTAACCTTGGAGGTTTAAAATGAAAAGAATTCTTGTGTTAGGTGGCGGTATCGGTGGAGTAGAAGCAGCAATCAGTTTGACTAAGCAGTTTAAAAAAGACAAAAACTATGAGATAACCCTTATTTCAGAGAGGGATTTTCTTTATATTTACCCAATAACAATATGGATTCCAGTTGGTAAGAGAAATTTTGAAGATGTAACACTTAGTATTCCCAAAATTGCTGACATACACGGGTTTAAATTTTTAAAAGAAAAAGTTCAAAAAATAATCGCCAGAGAAAACAAAGTTATTACAGATAAACAGGAACATAATTATGATTATGTTATAGTTGCTTTAGGTGGAACAAAATTAAGACCAAAAGGAATAGAGAATACATTATCAATATGTGGTTCTCCAGAAGAAGCTTTACAGATAAGAGATAGGCTTTTTGAGCTTATAGAAAAAGGGAATGGAACAATTGCAGCTGGATTTGGTGGGAATCCAAAAGACCCAACAGCAGTTAGAGGTGGTCCAGTTTTTGAAGTTTTATTTAATATTGATACTCTATTAAGGGATAAAAAAATAAGAGATAAGTTTAACTTGATATTTTTCAGCCCTTCTGCTGAAGCTGGAAAAAGACTTGGTGAATCAGGAATGAAAAGATTACAAAAGCTGTTTATGGATAAAAAAATTCAACCAGTCCTTGGAAAAAAAATAAAAGAGTTTCAAAAAGATGGAATTTTGTTTGAAGATGATACAAAAATACAAACAGACTTAACCCTTTTTACACCAGGGCTTCAGGGTAATCCAGTTTTACGTGAATCTGATTTACCTTTAACAGAAGCAGGTTTTGTTCCAATTGATGATTACTGCAGGGCAAAAGGATTTGAAAATTGTTATGTTATTGGTGATAGTGCCTATTTTGAAGGTCCTGATTGGAGAGCTAAACAGGGTCATATTGCGGAAGTTATGGCAAGGGCTTCTGCAAAAAACATTAAATTACAGGAAGAAGGAAAAGAACCTGAAGAAACATACAAAGGTCATCTCTCTATTTTATGTGTAATGGATTTAGGAAGACAGGGGGTTTTTGTTTATAGAAATGATAAAAAGGCAATTGCTCCAATGGGAGCATGGGCACACTGGGCAAAATTAGCATGGGAAAAATATTACAAATTACACAAACTTGGAAAAGCTCCTACTATTGATATTGAATTGTGAAAATTATATTTCAAAAATTATAAAAAACTGATAGAATAAATAATGTGTCCGAAATAAAACAAAAGAAATTTTCAAAACCAAGGAGGTCTTAATATGTTTAAAAACTTAGTAAAAGCTGGGGTAGTGTTATCGGCAACTGCAATTATATTCACAGGTTGTGCTCCAAAAGATTATATTGACAGCCAGATTAAGCCAATTGCTAAAAAAGTCAACACTTTAGAGGAAAAGGTTAACAATTTAGAAGCTAAAGTTAACAACTTAGAAGCAGAAATAAACAGCTTAAAAGAAACAACTGCAAATAACTCAACTGAAATTCAAAATGTTGGAAAAGAGGTTGATATTTTAAAAGCTGAAACTGAAAGAATAAAAGCATCAGCAGATGACTGTAATGCAAAATGTGAACAGGCATTAAATAAAGTTAACGAATTAGAAGCTGAAATTAAAAGACAGTCTGAAAATGTAGAAAAATTACTACAAAAATCTTATAGAAAATAATTACTCAAAGGGGATTGCATATCCCCTTTGTAAAAGTTTTAATTTTATTTCATAAATATTTTTCTTCTTTATATCCTTTATATAAGAAGATATTTTTTGTAAAAACTCATCTAAATCTATACTTCCATCTGTTGAAATTTCAACGTAAAGCTTTTTAGCTTTAAATCCAAACTTGTAGGGTAAATCTATAACTTTAACTTTTGTGCCTTCTTTTACCAAATCAAATAATCTTTCTACATCGTGGTTATACATCCTTATACAGCCGTGGCTTACTTTCATTCCTATTCCAAATTTTTTATTTGTTCCGTGGATAAGTAAAGCTGTATTTCCAAGTCTCATAGCTCTGGTTCCAAGAGGATTATCTTCTCCCGGTGGAAAAACATCTGGAAGTTCTGGATTTTCTTTTTTTATATTTTCTGGAACATACCATGAAGGATTTTCTCTTTTTTGTGAAATTTCGTATTCTCCAGTTTTTGTTCCTGTTTCATCAGTTCCAATCCCGACTGGAAAAGTGATTACATATTTTTTTCCTTCTATTTCTGTAGGATAGTAAAGTCTTTTTTCAGAAAGGTTTATATAGATGGTGTTTAACTGGTAGTTTATTTCTGGAATAATTCTTCTCCGTGGAATTAAAATCATATCACCTTTTTTAATAGCAAATGGATTTATATCTGGATTTGCAAGCCTTAACTCAAAATAACCCATATCTGTCTGTTTGGCTATTTCAACAAGAGTTTGGTTTTCAGGGGAGATATACAGCTTATTTTCACCAAAAACTGTATTATCATCTTCTAAAAGGAAAATATTTTTTCCAAGTTCAAATCCTTTAACAGTTTTATACTCTTTCTCTAACTCATTTTTTAAAAAAGAAAATTTATCAAAAAGGGTATTTACAATATCAAATTCCTCTTTTCTCTGGAAATACATCACAACCCTTGCTATTAAATCTCTTGAAAGATAATCCTTACCATAGGTCAAAACGAGTTTATAAAGTTTTTTTGAATTTCCAGTGTAGTAATAAGCTGCGACTAATGTTTGTATAACTTTACCTTTGTTTGGGTCATCTATTGGAGCTTTTTTTAAGTATTCTTCAGCTTTTGGAATAACAAGTGCATATAAACCATCAACGTATAATCCCTGTATCTGATAAAACAATTCATTGAGATATTTTTCTTCTTCAAAAAGGAAAAATGGGTCTTCTGATATTATATTTTTTTTCTCTTCTGCGTGAATAAAAGAAAAAATAAATAACACACTAAAAATAAAAATTACCCTTTCCATATTTTGCACAACCCACGTTTTATATTATTTAGTTTTATTGTAAAAACAAAGAACCCTTTGTAATGCTGTATAATGGGAACCTAAAGCTATTAAAACAACTGCAACTTCTAATAACCCTAAAAATAGAGACACGATTAATAAAATTGACCTTTCTGGTCTTTCAAAAATTCCCACTTTACAATCTATTCCTAAACCTTCAGCCCTTGCCCTTGTATAGCTAACTAAAAAAGAACCTGCAATTGCAAACATTGAAAACAAAAACATATAAAAATTATCTCTAAATAGATATGCTGCTGCCATTAATGGTAAAAAATCCGAATATCTATCAATAACAGAATCTAAAAATGCTCCAAACTTAGTCTGCATATTATACTTTCTGGCAAGGGCACCATCTAACATATCACATAAATTCCCAATTGTTATAAATATTCCTGCAATTATTAAAAGGTCAAAAAATATAAAATAAGAGCCTATGGTTATAAATCCGATACCTACTATAGTTAATGTATTTGGAGAAATATTCTTTTTATGAAGGAAATCAACTACAGGTTCTATTCCTTTTTCAAATGTAGGTTTTAGCTGTTTAATTATTTCGCTCATAATATTCCTTTGCAGTGTTAATGAAATTTTTAACTTTTTCTAAATCTTTAATTCCAGGTTCTATTTCAAGTTTTGATGAAGCATCTATTCCATAAGGGTTTATTTGTTCCAGCAATTTAGAAATATTTTCAGAGGATAAACCACCTGAAAGTATAAGCTTATCAGTCATTTCTGATATTTTTCTTGCAAGCTCTGGATTTATCTGTTTTCCAGTTCCTCCGTACTCCCCTTCTTTATAGGCATCTATCAGGATAAGATAATCTTCTTTTATAAACGGTTCTATTTTTTTTATATCGTTTTCACTTTTTATTCTAAATGCCTTTATAACCTTTTCTTTTGGAAAATTTTTTACAAATTCTAAAGTTTCTTCCCCGTGGAACTGAACCATATTCACAATTTTTAATAGCTCTTCAACTTCCCTTTTTTCTGAATTTACAACAACAGCAACCAATTTAATATTTTCAGGTAAAGATTTTTTAATTTCCTTTATTTTATCTAAATCAATAAATCTTGGACTTTTTGGATAAAAAATGACACCGATATGCGTAGCACCTAAATTTCCTATCTTATTTGCCTGTTCTTTTTGTGTTATTCCACAGATTTTTATAAACATTTTATAATTTATCTATTGAATTAACTTCTATTTTTACAACTAATTCATTGTTGTAGAAAATTTCAATAACTTTTTCTTTGTTATCAACATTATACAAATAATTTACTGTATAACTATGATATAAAACCTTTTTTGGTAAAAACCTTTTTCTATCCCTAATATTTATAAAATCGTAAACAATGGTATAACTGTCTTTTTCAATAAAAAGAGTTTTTCCTTCACAGTGGAAATGTTCTTTTCCTTTCAAATTAAATTTACCACTTATTATGTTCTGGAGAGGAATGTCTATATCAAAAAGAGCTTTAAGGTTAAAGATATTTTTAACACAGCCTTCTGTTTTATTTAGTTTAAAGCAGTACTCCCCATCTTTTAAAATTATCTCTCCAGCAAATAATCCAAAAGGAAGGTAAACTTTTATTTTTCCGTTGTCTTCATTTTTGAATATTCCTTTTATGTAAAGGTTAAGATTGTTGTAGATTAATCTCCCTTTAAATTGGAAGTTAGAAGGGATTTTATTGTCCTGAACTACTATCTCCCTGTAATATTCTTCACAGGTTAAAGGCTTTAACTTTAACCCTGCACACGATACTAAAAAACTTAATATAAAGGTGAAAAGTAAGAGTTTAATGTTCAAAATAAAATTCCTTCTCATATAACACTTTATAACTGACCATTAATGAATTCAAATTTATACTAAAGATTTATTTTTCTAACTTTTTCAATTTCTCCAAAATTCTTTTCTTTTGGTTTGGTTCACCTTCTACACCTGTTTTCTTAATTATCTCAAGGGCTTTTTTGTACAGTTTTACTGCTTCTTCTTTTTTACCTAATTTTGCCAGTACATCTGCGTAATGTTCTGTTAAAACAGGGTCGTCAGGCATTAGTTTATAAGCTTTTGAGATATATTTTTCCGCCTTTTTTATCTCTCCTTTTTTGAAATATCCCCAACCTAAACTATCTAAAAAAGCCGGATTATCTGGAGACAGCTCTAAAGCTCTTTTTACAAGTTCTATTCCTTTGTCAATGTCTATGTTCCTAATTATGTACGAATAACCTAAATAATTAAGAGCATCTGCGTAATCTGGTCTTAACTTTAAAGCTGTTAAAAACGCTTTTTCTGCTTCATCCCATCTATCTAATTTATCTAAATAAACCCCTTTGTAAAAATAAACAAGAGGGTCTTCTTTTGCCTGTTTTAAAGCTTCATCAACAAGCTCAACCGCTTTTTCTGTATTTCCTCTTTTATCTTCAATTTCAGCCATAATTAAAAGAATTCTATAATCTTTAGGTCTTATTGAGTAAAGCTGATTGTAGACATCAAGGGCTTTTTCGTAATTTTTAGTTTCTACGTAAAGATTACCTAATCTTTCTAAAACTTCTGTGTTATACGGTTGTTTTTCTAATACTTTTAAATAGTATTTTTCAGCATTTTTATAATCTTTTGCACTTTCGTAAGCCATTCCTAAAACGGTAAGGATAAATGTATTGTCAGGATACTTATTCTTTAAAGTTTCTAAATCATCTATTATTTCTTTTCCTTTACCCATTTTTAGATAAAGGAGGAATTTTTTTAATAAAGCTTCTTTATTGTCTGGAGTTATTGCTATTATTCTGTTTATTATTTCTTTTGCTTTATCAAGGTCATTCTTATCTAAATAAATCTGGAACAGTCTGTTTAGAGCTTCTAAATTTTCAGGGTCTGTTTTTAAAACATTTTCATAAACTTTTATGGCTTTATCGTATTTACCTTCCTGTCTGTATATTTCTCCTAAAAGTACGAAGGCAGGTTTGTATAAAGGGTTTTCCTTTAATGCTTTTTCTAAATACTGGATACCTTTTTCTATTTTATTT
>JALSSE010000404.1 GCA_026984415.1 Hydrogenothermaceae bacterium
TATGATATTACAGGCTGGAAATTAAAACAGATAATTGAAAAGTATGGCTCTTATTCTTTTGCTGGAATTGGTGGCGCAAGAACAAGCTGTGAAAGTAGTTATCTTTTTCAAAAATTTACAAGGAAAGTAGTAGGTTCCCCACATATAGATAACTGTGCAAGGGTATGCCATTCTCCTTCATTAAAAGGTATGAGGGAAACTATTGGAGAAGGTGCAGCAACTAATCCTTTTGATGATATATATAATTCAGATTTTTTAATAGTTATTGGGTCAAATACAACTGAAGGACATCCAATAGTAGCAAATAGAATAATAGAAAAAGTAAAAAACGGCACAGAACTTGCAGTATTTGATGTAAGAGAAATTCCTTTATCAAAATTTGCTAAATACCAGTGTACAATTCCTTATGAAAGCAATCTTTTAGTTTTAAATATGATGGCAAGGGTAATTATTGAAGAAAATCTTTACAATAAGGAGTTTATACAAAATAGAACAAAAGGTTTTGAAGAATTTAAAGAAAAAATACTTAATGATGAATATTCAAATCCTGACTTATTTTTGAAAATTAAAGGGTATGAAGACTTAGCACAGAAAATAAGAGAAGTGGCAAGGAATTATGCAACTAAAAAATCAATGATTTTGTGGGGACTTGGAATAACAGAACATTTAGATGGAAGTTATGCAGTTATGGCAATAACCCACCTTGCATTACTAACAGGAAATATTGGAAAAAAAGGTGCAGGTTTAATGCCCTTGAGAGGACAGAATAACGTTCAGGGGACGTGTGATATGGGATGTTTACCGTATTATGACCCTGATTATAGAAAACCAGAAGTTGTTGGATTGATGACACCAGATATTATTGAAGAGGCAATTAATGGAAAAATAAAAGCAATATGGAATATAGGAGAAGATATAGCCCATATCCACACAAACCAGAATAAAGTCCATAAAGCACTAAAAAACCTTGAACTACTGATTGTAAATGAGTTATTTCCAAACGAAATTACAAAGTATGCAGATATTATTTTTGGAGTTAAGTCTGCATATGAAAAGACAGGTGTATATGTAAATGCAGAAAGAAGATTACACCTTTCACAACCTCTTGTAGATTGTAATTTACCTGATGACTGGGAAGTTATTAAAGAAGTCGGTATCAGACTTGGTGCTGATTTCAGATACGAAACATCTAAAGATGTTTGGGATGAAGTTAGAAATGATGCAAAAGAGAGGTTTTTTGGTGCTACTTATGAAAAATTAGAAAAAAATATGTTAAGAGGTCTTCAATGGCCTGTTTATTTATCTAAAATCAATGAAGAAACAACAGAACTTGGGGACACACCTGTTTTACATACTGAGAAATTTAGAACAAAAGATGGCTATGGATACTTTAAATACAAGCAATACCAGTTAAGAGGAATGGTAAAAGAAATTTTAGAAGAAAAGGAATTAACAGGCTTTTATCTAACCACTGGTAGAACACTTGTACATTACAACAATGCTGCCCAAACAAAACAGTGTGAAAGTCTAATATCAAAACATAAAGAAGATATTTTACTTGCAAGTATTGACGATAAAGACTTAATAAATTCTGATACAGTAAAATTAAAATCAAAATACGGTGAAACTGCTCCTATAAAAATCAAATACGTAAATACCATTAAAAAAGGAACTTTATACACAACATTTCACCATGCAAAGACAAAAATAAATTTTGTTTTTGGTGATGAGGCAGATAAATTTGTAAAAACAGCCAGATTTAAATCTGTAAAAGTTGAAGTGATACCCTGCTAAAAATAATATGTAAGAATTCGACTTAAAATAACCTTGATAGAAAGCTATAATAATATATCTTTAAAAAATTACGAAAATTAAATAAATATCAATAATTAAGGTTATTTAAAATGGAAAAAGCGTATATCGATAGAATCAATGTCTATGGTTTTAAATCCTATGGATTAAGAAAACTTACAATTCCAATTGGAGAGGGATTTACAGGAGTTGTAGGTCCAAACGGTTCAGGAAAAAGTAATATTGGAGATAGTATAGTTTTTGCCCTTGGACTTGCAACAGCAAAATCCATGAGGGCTTTAAAATTATCAGACCTGATTTTTTCATCAAAAGGCAAATCTGCAGAATACGCAGAAGTTGAAGTGGTCTTTAAAAATTTAGGTGCTTTTCCCCTTAATGATGAAGAAGTTTCAATTTACAGGAAAGTAGAGCATAACGGAAGGTCAATTTATAAAATTAATGGAAGGGTTGTAAAACAGTACGAAGTAGAAGAACTGTTATCAGCAGCAGGAATACCAAAACAGGGATACAACATAGTAACACAGGGGGACATATTCCGTTTTATAAAGATGACTCCAGCAGAAAGGAGAGACCTCCTCAGTGAAATTGCAGGAATTACAGAGTACGAAGAAAAAAAGCAAAAAGCTATTCAAGATTTAGAAGAAACTGGAGAAAGGCTTAACTCGGCAAGGCTTGTTTTAAAAGAGGTTAAAGCAAATCTAAAAAGATTAGAAAAAGAAAGGGAAGATGCTTTACAGGCAATTCAAATAGAAGAAAGAATAAATGAAATACTAAACAAAATCAAAGGTGTAAAACTCTTTTATTTACAAAATGAAAAGGAAGAAGTAACGAAGCAGTTAGAAGAATTAGAAAATAAAATTCAAAAACTTTACTCACAAAAAGAAAATTCAATTCAAAAACAAAAAGAGTTGCTATCAGAAATTAAAAAACTTGAAACTACATTAAATGAAATTCAGGAATCTTTACTTCCGGTAAAGGAAAAAGAAGGAAGCATAACAGCAGAAATAAGAACAGGAAATCAAAAGAAATCTGCATTAGAAAAAGAAATACAGGAGTTAAAAGAAACTTTAAAAGAAATCCAGAGGGAAAAAGACGAAAAAATAAAAGAAATATTAACAATTGAAGAAGAGATTAAAACGCTTAAAAAATCCCTTCCAGAAATAGAAGAAAAACTTGAAAAGGCAGAAAAAGAACTTGAAAAGAAAAACAGGCAATTTAAAGAGATGGAAGTTGGAGGTTCAAAAGCAAGAATAGATTTAGGTGAAGTTGAAAAGGAAGAAGTAAGACTAAAACAAGAGCATTCAAATATTACAAAAGAAAAAAATGAAATAGAAATTTCATTAGGAAAGATTACAGATAAAATTAACCTTTACAGGGAAGAAATAGAAAAATTAAATGTTGAATTAGATAAACTTGTAAAATCTCAAAAGAATATAAAAGATTATACCCAAAACCACGAAAAGAGACTTCATTCTTTAAAAAGTGAGATAAACAGATTAAAAATAAGAAAAGACACCCTTGAAAAAAGACAAAAAGAAATCAGGGAAAAAATAGAAAAAAACTTCCAGAAGTTAGCGCAGGTTCTTGCATCACTATCTCAGGTCAAAGAAGATAGGGTTATGCAGGTTTTAAACTCAAAGAAAATCCGTGGAGTTTACGGGCAAGTTGCTGATTTAATTGGATTGAAAGACCCAGAATTATCAGCAGCAGTAGAAAGTGCTGGCGGTGGAAGACTAAAAAACATTGTAGTAGAAGATGACAGAGTTGCTGAGGAATGTATTAAAGCTTTAAGAGATGCCAATGCAGGAAGGGGAACATTTCTACCACTTAACAGAATAAAAACCCAGCAGCTTCACAAAGCTCCATTGGTTAGAGGTGTGTTAGGTTATGTTGTTGATTATGTTGATTTTGACCCGAGAGTAGAAAAAGCAATAAAGTACGTTTTCGGGGATACTTTAATAGTTAGAGATTTTGATTCTGCGAGAAATTTAGGAATTGGTAAATTTAGGATGGTTACTATGGACGGTGATATATTTGAAAAATCAGGGGCTATATCAGGTGGTTCAACTAAAAAAAGTGGTTCCCTTTTAGGAAAAGGAACACTTGAAAATGAAAAAATAAAACTTGAAAAGTTAGATGATGAATTGAAGAAAGAAGAATCAGCAATTGAAGAGGAATACAAGAAAATAAGCTATCAAATTATGGAAAAAGAAAAAGAATACTACAGGGTGTACAATGAAGGTCAGAGTGTATCAGAAAGGAACAAAGAGATACAGGAAAATATTGGAAATATAAACAGCAGGATAAAAATTTTAGAAGATGAAATCCTTAACCTTAAAAAAGAGTCCTTTGAAAAAGAAAATAGATTAGAGAACCTGAACCGTTCTTTAGAAGAAATTGATAAAGTCTTACAAAAAGTACAGGAAAGGAAAAAAGCAATCCTTGAAAGAATGGAAAATGAGGGGCTTCACCAGTTAAGGAAAGAGTGGGAAGATGCCACTAATCTGGTTTACTCTTTAAGGGAGAAGAAAAACGATATATCAAATCAGATAGATAAACTTAAAGACAGGCTTGAAAATAACCTTAAGGTTAGAATTTTCCAGATTGAAAATGAAAAAATGAAAATAGAAGATAATATAAAAAATAAAACTAAAGAAATTGAAAATATAAAATTAAGTATTGAAAATGCCAGTAAAGAACTTTCTGAACTATGGAAAGGGTTAAAAGATAAAGAGAAGGAAAGGGATAATCTTCTAAATCTAATTGAAGAAAAAAGGGAAGAAATTAAAGTTTTAAGGTATCAGGAAGAAAATCTAAATGAAGAACTGACATTCTCCCTTGAAGAAAAAGGTAAGTTAGAACAAAAATTAGACGATGTTAAATACTCTATAGAAGAACTATTGGAAGAGTATACAGGAGAAGCTATTGAAGGTGATATTCACAAATTAGAAAAAGAATTGAAAGAGTTAGAAAGTAGAAGACAGGCTATAGGTGCGGTTAACCAAAAAGCAGCTGAAGATTATGAAGAAATAGAGAAAAGGTATAAAGACTTAAATGAAAAGTTGAAAACTCTAATTGAAGAAAAAAAATCAATTGAAGAGCTTATTGAAAATTTAGAAAAGAAAAAAATTGAAGCATTTATGGAAGTTTACGAGGCAGTCAATAAAAACCTTAAAAAAGTGTTTAGAAGATTATCTCCAGGTGGAAAAGCCTACCTTGAAATAGAAAATGAAGAAGACCCTTTATCTGGTGGCGTTTTATTAAAGGCAAAACCCAGAGGAAAAGATGTTAAAAGACTTGAAATTATGTCTGGCGGAGAAAAAACTTTAACAGCCCTTGGATTTTTATTTGCAGTCCAGCAGTACAGACCAGCTCCATTTTACTATTATGACGAAGTTGATGCCCACCTTGATGATGCCAATGCCAGAAAAATAGCAGAACTTATGAAAGAGTTATCAAAAGACGCCCAGTTTATAGTTGTTACGTTAAGGGATACTATGGCAAGTTATTCTGATAGACTTATTGGAGTTTCTGCAAGGGAAGGAATTTCAAACGTTTATACTTTAGATATGGCGGAAGTTCTATAGGTTTATCTTTTTGTAATTCTTTTTATTACTGTAATCCTGTCTCCAACTACGATAATATTACCTTTTATTTTATTCCACCTTTTTATATCCTTTACAGATACTCCGTATTTTTTTGCAATTTTTATTAAAGAATCCCCTGGTTTTACTTTATGGTAAATATACTTAAATTTTGGAACTCTTTTGTTTATTCTTTTTTTCAGATATTTTATGTTCCTATCATTTCTTCCTACAACTTTTGCAGGACGTTTTTTTACTTTCTTGTAAATAACTATTTTTTGATTAGGATATATGTATTTATCTATCTTGTTCCATCTTTTTAATTTTTTAACAGATACTCTAAATTTTTTGGCAATTGAAGCTAAAGAATCCCCCGGTTTTACTTTGTAAATTATTCCTTTTGATGTGTACACGATATCTTCAGTAAGGTCTAATACTTTGTCAATATACATTGGGTAAGCTTTTATCGTTGAAGGGACTTTAATAAAAGAATCGGCTATCAGTATATTTGATTTCATATTATTAACTTTTTTCAGATAATCTGTTGTAGTTCCGAACTTTTTAGCAACTTTTATTAAACTATCCCCTTTTTTAACACTGTACTCTTTTAAAACTTTATATTCAACAAGTGGAGATTTTTCTAACAATGTTTTTGCAACTTCACTGTACCCTTTAGGAACATAAACGTGATATTCAGAAGAGTTAGGGGGAGTTATTCCATATTTTAAATGGGGATTTAATTTTTTCAGTTCTTTATAAGGAATGTCTAAAATTTCAGACAGATATCTAATAGATACTGGATGATTTACTTTAAGTTCTTCAAATGATATATCATCATAATTAAAATGTTCAGCTGTTAAAATATCCCTTACAACTTTCTCAACAGCTAAAAACGAAGGGACGTAATTTCGCGTTTCTTTTGATAAGTAATCATTAATATCCCAGAAATTTGTCCCACCGTATTTGTTAATTTTTCTGATTACTACACCTTCACCACTGTTATAACTTGCAAGGGCTAACATCCAGTCATCAAAAATTTTGTATAAATCCTGCAAATATTGGGCTGCTGCTTCAGAAGATTTTATAGGGTCAAACCTTTCATCAACCCATTTATCAATTCTAAGCCCATACATTCTTCCAGTTGCAGGCATAAACTGCCATAATCCTGCAGCACCAGCGGGAGATTTTGCTTTTATATAAAATCTACTTTCAATAATCGGTAAAAATATAAAATCATCTGGTATTCCGTATCTTTCAAAAATTTGTTTTATAACAGGGATATACTGTTTACCTTCCTGTAAATGCCTGTAAACACTTTTATAAGCCCTTTTTTGATAGTAATGCAACCATTTTTTTACTTCTGTCTTTTCTGTAAGGTCTATTTTCATTGTGAGATTTACTTTATTGTAATCCTGTGTAATTTCTTCAAGAGATGGAATTGTATCTAAAGAGAGTGAAATAAGTACAGTTATGTCTTCAGGATTTAGTTCTTCCGAAAAATTTTTATAATTGATTTTTGCGGGGGTCTGATTAATTTTATTTTGTTTTTTGTTTTCTTTAACCTGTTTTATTGGTTTATCAAATATAAAAGTTTCAGCATTTGTAGGAAAAATACCTAATGAACCTACTAACCCTATAACCATCCAAAAATTTTTTAATCTTTTCAATCTCTTCTGCCTGTTATTGATGTTTAGCTATTTATAATAATATTCTAATATGACTATAAATTTACGTCAAATAAATTTTTGTAAACATTAATTATAAATGAAAGCAGATAAATTTTCAGGACTTTACAAATAAAAAAAATCCCCCTCATTAAGAAGGGGATAAATAGACGGGAGAGTAGAGATGAGAAATTATGGGAAGAAGGCAAACACAAGCTAATCTAAGAACATAACCAAACCTCCATACTGATTTTTACAGATAGTAAAAGCAATAAGTATGCCAAAGTCTTTCAGACTATTGAAATTTAAAGAATAAATGATAAATTTTGTAAAAATTAGAATTTTAATTTTCAGTTGAACTTGTCCATTTTGGGACAAAATTTGTTCCATTTGGAACTGTATATTTTCATTGCTTAACTTAAAAAAATAAACTAAAATTACAAATGATTTAGAAAAAATCAGGAGGCATTATTGGAAATAAGAGAAGAACTAACCCCAAAAGAAATAGTTTCTGAACTTGATAAGTATATTGTCGGTCAAAAAGATGCAAAAAAATCTGTTGCAATAGCACTAAGAAACAGATGGAGAAGGCAGAAACTACCTGAAGATTTAAGAGATGAAG
>JALSSE010000405.1 GCA_026984415.1 Hydrogenothermaceae bacterium
CAGTATTTCCCAATAGGAAAGGGAGAAGAAATCAAGAATTTTGGACTTTCTCTAAATTCTTCTAAAAATTTTGTTAACTCTTTTTCTCCATAGGCTAACCTATAAGCCCAGCAAAAACTTCCAAAAATTGTGTATGCTCTTATTGGTGAAGCTATAGATAAAAGATCTATCTTATATGCTTTTAGCATTTTTTAACCCTGTTGGAAAAAATTTTTTATTTCTTCTTTGGTATTTATTTCCCTTTCTTCTCCTTCTTTTGAATACCAAATTCCTTTAACAAATTTAATCTCTACTCTTCCATATCCCCTTGAACCGCTACCGCCTAAATAATCTTGCTGTAAGAGTTTTATTCCTTTTTCAAGGGTTTTTAGTAGTTCTTCTCCATCTCCTTCAAAAACTCTAAAGGTTATATCCCCTTCAAACTCAGATTCGGCAATAACTCTTTCTGTATGTCTTGGATGCTGTGCAGTTGAAGTTATTCTGTTTATTACATTTTCCGTTTTCATTTCTGTGTAAATTTCACCTAAGTATTTTTTCCACATGTCTATTGTGTCATCAGTTGGGTAAAACTCTGAAAATCTTAGTCTAATAGGTTCTTTTATGTTATTACCACCTGTTCCAAAGAGTTTGCAAATTTCACACTCTCCACAATCACACGGTTTACCTGCGTATTCAATAGCTTTGTTCCAGTTGAAATCTTTTTCATGTTGGGCTTGATAGCTTTTAAATCTTTCTATTGGCTTATCTTTTGAAATCTCTAACAAACTTCTTATTTTTCCTTTTAACGAAGAACCGGGAACGTAAGGAACATCAGACAAAAAATCATCTTTAAGTTTAAAAACTTTTAATTTTATTACAGGATTATCAATGCCTCCAATTTCTATACTATCTTTGGAACCTCCTATGTGAAGACCTGTTCTTAATTTTATTTTGTATTTTAGTGTTAAAAGTCCTTTTAAGGGTTTGATAGTAAAATTGCTATTAGTCATTTTTAGTCCTCCTTATTATTCTTTTGGTTTATGATATGTATGGTATGCCAGTATTGCTTCTAAGATTTGTTCAAAAGCTTTAAAATCTTCTACTTTTCCATCTTTTACTTTTCTTAAAGAGTTACTAAAAAATTCATAAACATCATCTCCCATAAGTTTTCTACCTTTTGCATATGCGAATTTAGGTATTAAACCCACAAGTTTAACTCTTACTTTTGATGGTATTTGTTCTTCTTCCTTGAAACCTTTAAGCAATATTTTTATTTGTTTAATTTCATCAAAATATTTTCTCAATTGTGTTCTTTTTATTTCTGCTCTTTTTGCAAATTTAAAGCATATTCCATTTGGTTCCAACCACTCTTCCAAATTTAAATCGGAAAAATTTTTGTCTTTGAGTTTTTTTTCTATTAAAAAAGCTATCTTTTCTATAAAAGTAGGTTTGTAATTTTCCTTTTTGTTTTTTTCTTGTTTTAACGATTCAATAATTTCTTCTTCATCTTTTATATTAAAGTTTTCATCTAAAACTTTTATTTTCTCTTTAGTTGTTGTCATGACTTATCCTCCTTTTCTTGTTTTCATTAATACAAGCGAAACTATAGTATCTAAATTTTTAATAATCCAGTCATTAT
>JALSSE010000406.1 GCA_026984415.1 Hydrogenothermaceae bacterium
GACAGTTTTGCAAGATTTGCCATACTTCAAAAAAACCACAGTTCCTTCCATGTGAAAATCTCTCCTTTTGAAATTGAGTTTAAAAAAGAAGAAGCAGGACTAAAGATAAAAGAAGAACTTATTAAACGGGGAATTAAAACAAAAACAGCTGCCTTCAGTATTCCAATCTCCTCAACCCTTTATAAAAACCTTAAACTCCCTAAAATGCCTAAAAAAGATTTAAAAGAGGCTGTTGAATGGAATATAAGGGAAGAAATACAATCTTTAAAAGGTTCAACTGTTTTTGATTATGCAATAATAAGTGAAGAAGAAAATTCCTACAATATTCTTGTTATTATTGCTAAAAAGTCCCATATTGATTTTATTTTTGATACTGCTAAAGAAGCCGGGTTAAAACCAGATATTATTGATTCAGAAGGAATTGCACTTTTCAATCTTGCACTGGCACAACACAAGGAAGAAGGTGGTTCTGAAGAAGATAAAAGTCTCTGTGTGATAAACATAGATAAAGAAGACTCTTACCTTATTTTCAAACAAAATAACATAATTCTACAAACACTGGATTTTAATGTTAATAAGTATAACAAGTCCAGTTTAGAAGAAAAAGAAGAAATGATTACAAAACTAATAAATGAACTAAACTATTTCTTCCTTACATTTAATGAACCTTCAAAATTATTTACCGCAGGATACTTAATAGATTTCCCAGAAATAAACTCTTACTTAAAATCAAATTTTGAAGGAAAGTTTGAAATAGAAGACATTAGCCCATTAATTGCCCTTGAAATAAAAGAAAAGTGTGATGGTGTTTGCGGACATTTTTCTGTGCCGTTTGGCCTCGCCTATGAAGAATTAACTCAATAGAGGGAATAAAATGATAAAGATAAATCTAAACCCTAAAAAGAAAGAAAAAATAAATTTTCAAGAATTTTCCTTGCCAGATGTCTCTACATTACTGAGTAATCCATACGTAATTGGTAGTGTTATTGGAGGTTTAATTTTCCTTGAAATTGGTTATATGTTTTACCTTGATTTAAAGAAAAATAGACTTTTAGATAAAAAACAGGATTTGGTTTCTGAAAAAGAAAGACTGAAAAAGATTGAGAAAAAGATTAAAAATTTGAAACTTTCAATAAAATACCAGAAAAATTTAACTGAAAAAATTAAGTTAGAAGGAAAAATATACAAAAAATTAGCAGAACAGAAAGGCGATTTCAGACCTATGCTTGCAAAAGTAGGCAGTTCTTTACCTGACGGAGTATGGTTAAGACAGGTAAAACTATCAAGGGATAAAACAGAAATAAACGGTTTTGCTTTTAATCCGAACTATATTTCTTCCTATTACGACAATTTATCACAGTATTACAAAAATGTATCTTTATCTTCAACAAAAAGAGAAACAAAGAAAAAAAATAAAACAAAAGACATCCATTATTACTCTTTTTCACTTGTAATGAATGGGTGGAAAAAACCCTCAAATTCGGAGGATAAAAATTGAGTACAGAAGCTTTAAAAGAACAATGGGTTGAGCTACCTTCGTGGCAAAAGATTTTATTAATTCTTATATTTGCTGCCATTATAATGTACGGAATTTTCTTCTTATATATCCAGCCAAAGTATATGGAAATTTCAAAAGTAGAAAAAGAAGTTAACAATTTAGAAAAAGAAGTAACTTTTCTAAAAAAAATAGCAACACCAGAAAACATAAAAAAATTAAATCAGGAATATGCAAAAGTTAAGAAAACAAATCAAGAATTAAGGGAAAAACTAAAAGAAATTAAAAAAATAATTCCTGAAGAAAGTAAAATAAACAAGATACTAAGTTTTATATCAACATCTGCTGAAACAAACAATATAACACTAAATCAATTTAAAGTTAGTAAAGTAAAAAAAGTTGTTGCCTATTACGATTCTAAAAATGACAAAATTGTAATTAAAGATGATAAAGGAAAACAAAAACCACAAAAATCCAAAAAAAGAAAGAATAAAAAAGCAAAACAAAAAGAACCAAAAGGAATAAAACTCAATCAGGTACAAATGGCTGCTGATTTTAACGGCAATATTCCGGGATTTGTTAAATTTCTTGCAGATGTTTCAAAATCAGAAAGGTACATAAGCATTGATAATATCCTTGTTAAAAAAGGTAAAAATGACCTAAACATAAAGCTTAACTTAAGTACATTCTACTCAAGGGAGGGTAAGATATGAGAAAAATTTTGTTAACCATCCTTTTATTTGGATTTTTATTCCAGTCTTACGGTGAAGACAAAATGTTTCCTGAAATGGAAAATACAGTTGGATATATAGTTACAGAAAATGGTGAAAAATATGTAGTTATTGAAACAGGAAATGGAGCGAAATTAGTTAAAACCGATAAAAACCCAAAACAGGTAATAAGAAAAAATAATTTTCTTTCTAAAGAAGACTTTATCAAATTAGAAGAGGAAGGACAATGAAAAACAAAAAACTTGTTCTAATAATATTTACCTTAATTTTTGTACTTAAAGGATTTGCAGAAGAAAAAATAAGTGCAGAATTTTCCGGTGCTAAGTTGAATACTGTTATAGATGCCCTTTCAACCCTTTCAAAAAAGAATATTATCTGGGATAGAAATGCTGTTAAATACAAAGACAAAACAGTTTACCTCAGTATTCAAAAACCTGTAGAAATAGAAACCCTTTTTGATATAGTACTTTCAGAGAATGGTCTTATTTACACAAAAAATGGCAATATCATAACTATAAAAGAGGCTGACCAATTTTTTGCATATGTTCCTGCTGTAGTTATAAAACAGATAGGAAAAAATACATTTGATAGTCTTATAGAAATAGTTAAGAAAAATATATCTCCTAATGCAAAATTAGAAATAAACAAAGACAGTTATTCTATTTATGTTTTAGATACAAAAGACAATATTGCAAAAATTAAAACATACATAACAAACTATCTTGAACCTTTAAAAAAAGAAGCTTTAAACCTTGAAAAATTAGAAGAAGCTGAAAAAGCAAAACTTGCAAAATTACAAGAAGAAAAACAAAAGATAGAATCCTTACTTATAAAAAAGGAAGTCAAAGTAGAGCCAGACCTGTTTAGTGAAATAGAAGATGAATTGATTGCAAAACTATCCAGTTTTGGTAAGTACTCTTACAATAAAAATAAAAAAATTCTTACTATTATTGATGTAAGGGAAAACATCCCAAACTTGAGTAAGATAATAGCAAAAGCACAGAAGATAAACATTGAAACAAAATGTTTTTATTCAAGGGCTTTAGAACCTGCTGAATTACTACTAAATATTAAAGAAAAATATCTAACAAAATACGGCTCTGTTATATTTAAAAGTGCAAAGGAAAGTGAAAAAGTTTCAGGAGAGACTGTCAATCTTGGAGGAGTTTCAACAGGTGGTGGCAGTAGAAATATTACAAAACAAAAAACAACAGAAAAAATTATTACATCTTTGCCTAAAATATGTATAACAGACAAACCTAAAGTAATCAAAGAAATAAAATCAGAATACTCAAAAGTACTACTTGAAAGACCTTATCAGGTAGTAATTGAAGCAAGAATAGTTCAGATTGAATCAAACTTCAAAAAAGAACTTGGAATACAGTGGGGTGTAAACTCAACAGGAAGTTTAGGTGGTGGAGCATTTTACTCAGTTGGAGGAAGCGGCTTAACTGGAAACTATATGTTTGATTTCCCTGCTCCTTCTGTAATACCGGGAGAAGGTGCTGCAATCGGAGTTTTACTTGGCACTATTAACCACAATTTAGATTTAAGACTGTCTGCTTTAGAACAAATTGGAAAATCAAAAATCCTTTCAAGACCAAAAATAATAACTATTGATGGTGAAGCTGCTGAAATTTCACAGGGTTTTGAAATTCCTTATATATCAACAGGTACAGCTGGAGGAGCTGCCATTGCCAATGTCCAGTTTAAACAGGCATTACTAAAGCTAAACGTAATTCCAAGGACTACAATAGATGGAAATGTAATAATGAATATCACCCTTACACAGGATATACCAGACTTTAAAAACACAATTGCAGGGAACATACCAATTCAAACAAAGGCAATCATCAGTAAAGTTGTTGCAAAAGACGGTTCTACCATTGTAATAGGTGGTATTTTAGAAAAATCTAACTTTACACAGGATACAGGAGTTCCAGGATTAAAAAACATACCTGTAATTGGTAGATTATTTAAAAATAAAACTTACAACATCTCAAATAAAGAGCTTCTAATCTTTTTATCACCAAAAATTGTTTACGAATAAAAGGAGTTTGAAATGAAAAAAGCAATTTTATACTTGTCATTAATAACAGGTTTATCGGTTTTCAGTATTAACTGCGGTGTTGGAAAAAATTCTGATATAGGTACTACAACCATAGTTACAGCATCAACATCACAAACATTAATAGATGGAGATATTGTCAGGATAGAAGATACCAATGAAGATAGTGTTTGTGGTGATGCTGGGGATACTATAACAACTCCACCAGAAGAAACAATCACAATATCACTTACTGCCAAATCATTAACAGGTACTAATTCAACAATACCTGCTTCTCCAATAAGTGTTTACGAGGCAAAAATAGAATATGAACCGATGGATACTGATTCTCCAGATATAGACCCTTATATTATAAAGTTAGGCTATGTTCTTGATGGAACAGGTGAACTGACTATCCCAATCATAAAAAAAGAAGTTAAACAGACTCTTTATTCAACAAATAGAACAGGAAATTATTATGTAAAAATCAAACTAAAAATGAACGAAATAAACTTTGATAAAGACCTTGACACAGAGATAGAAACTAACTTAACATTAAGTAATAGAATTCAGGAAGGGGAATGTGCTCCATGAAATACGATTTAATAATAGTGGGAATGGGTCCAGGAGGGTACGAGGCAACACTAACAGCATTAAGGATGGGACTAAACATAGCCATTGTAGAAAAAGACAAAGTCGGTGGAAATTGCCTTAATAGAGCATGTATTCCAACAAAGTACTTCAGAACAGGAGCCCATCTCATTGAAAAGATAAAAAGTTTTCCAGAATACGGAATTTTTATAGATAACTACAATTTAGATTACTCAAAAGCGTGGGAAGGAAAAGAAAAAGCAATTGGATTTTTAAGAAAAAGTTTAGAACAGCTACTGAAAGCAAAGAAAACACCTGTTTACAAAGGGACAGGAAAAGTTATTGATAAAAACAAAGTAGAAATAACAAAAAGTGACGGTTCAAAAGAAGTTATAGAGGGAGATTACATCTTATTAGGAGTCGGTTCTGTTCCAACAGCAATAGCAAATATTGTTCCTGACGGGGAATATGTATTAACTACAGAAGACTATATGGATAAGTTAACCCAATTACCTGAAAAGGTTTTAGTTGTCGGTGGTGGTGTAGCAGGATGTGAGCTCGGGTACATAATGAATAAATACGGAACAGAAGTTTATATAGTTGAGATTATGGATAGATTACTCCCTTCTCCAATTATATCTCAGGACATTTCAAGGTATTTACTTAGAAAATTCAAACAGTTAAAAATAAATACATATCTGAAAACAAGTTTACAGAGTTATGAAATAAAGGATGGAAAAGTACACGCAACCCTTTCAGATGGAAAAGAATTAGTTGTAGATAAAATACTTCTTTCGGTAGGTAGAAAACCAAACACAAAGGATTTAGACACTATTGGAATTGAGAAAGACGAAAGAGGATTTATAAAAGTTAACGATTATATGCAAACAAACTTTGAAAATATTTACGCCTGTGGGGATATTGTAAACTCACCAATGCTTGCACATATAGCCAGTTATGAGGCAAAACTTGCAGTAAATAATATGTTTGGTAAAGAAAAAGAAAAAAGAGATTACTCACTTACACCGTGGGCAATTTTCACAGCATACGAAATAGGACATATAGGCTTAAATGAAGAACAGGCAAAAGAAAAAGGAATTGAAACTGTTGCAGGTTATTATCCGTACACTTACAATGAAAAAGCAGTTGATGAACACGAATCAGAAGGGTTTGTAAGGCTTATTTTTGAAAAAGAGAATGAAAAATTGATAGGTGCTTCCATAGTAGGAATTGGAGCTTCAGAACTTATCCATCCTTTATCTATTGCAATAAAAGAAGGTTATACAGCAAAACAGCTCCACGAATTTATATACTTCCACCCATCCTTAAGTGAAATATTTGGACACGCAACATACGACATTGTAATTGGAGCATTATTTAAAAAATAGTAAATTCCTGAAATTCAAATAAAAATCATACATTAAAAGTTTCTGTTCTCTAAAATAATACTATTATGATTACATGGAAAGATATTTTTGAAGAAATAAAGAAGTATAAAAAAGAGCTGATAATAGGAAATATAATTGCTATTTTGGCAGTTGTTATCAGTACTCCAGTACCACTTTTAATTCCATTATTAGTTGATGAGGTTCTTTTAAATAAACCGGGATTTTTAACAGAAACTATAGATAAAATTTTCAACATAAAATCTCCATTTTTTTACGTACTGATTGTGTTAATTCTGACTATTTTTCTTAGATTTTTATTTTTCTTTCTAAACGTAGCCCAGAGTATACTTTTTACAAGGATTTCTAAAAATATTACTTATAAATTAAGGGAAAAACTTTTAAAACATTTCCAGAAAGTTTCAATGTCTGAATTTGAATCGTTAGGGAGTGGAACAATAACATCACACTTTGTAACAGATATAAACACAATTGATAACTTTTTAGGGGTTACTGTAAGCAGATTAATAATTTCTGTATTAACAATATTTGGAGTTGCAGTTGTTTTAATATGGATACACTGGCAGTTGGCTCTATTTATTTTATTTCTTAATCCTATTGTTATTTACTTTACAATGAAGCTTGGAAGAAAAGTAGGAAAATTAAAAAGAAAAGAAAATAAAGCAGTTGAAATATTTCAGGAGGCATTAACAGAAACATTAGACCTTTTCTGGCAGATAAAGGCAAGTAATAGAGAAAAAAGTTTCATACAAAATGTTATTGATAAGGCAAGAAATTTAAGGGATACTTCAACTGCTTTCGGATGGAAAAGTGATGCAGCAACAAGATTTTCATTTTTAATATTTTTGACAGGGTATGAAATATTCAGAGGTGCAAGTATCCTTTTTGTCGCTTATTCAGACCTTTCTATTGGCTTAATGCTGGCAATATTTGGATATCTATGGGTTATGATGACACCTGTTCAGGAAATATTAGGAATCCAGTATGCATACCACACTGCAGACGCAGCATTAAAAAGAATAAACAACCTTTTAGCTTTAGAAAAAGAACCAGAGTACCCCCATATCCTCAATCCATTTAAAAATAGAACAACAACTTCAATAAAATTAGAAAACGTTAATTTCTCTTATCCAGATGGAAAAAAGGTCTTAGAAAATATAAATATGAACATTTCTGAAGGTGAAAAAGTGGCAATTGTTGGGGCAAGTGGAAGTGGTAAAACAACACTGGCACATATACTTGTAGGTTTTTATCCTGTTAAAGAAGGAAAAGTTTATTATGGAGGAATTCCTGTTGAAAAGATAGGACTTGACGTTGTTAGAGAAAATGTATCTCTGATTCTTCAAATGCCTATGATTTTTAATGATACTTTAAGGTTTAACCTGACATTAGGTAAAGAAATACCTG
>JALSSE010000407.1 GCA_026984415.1 Hydrogenothermaceae bacterium
TAACTTTGTATGGAAAAGAATTCCTCTCAAATATTTTTCCATTTTTAAACTTTAAAACATCATTTATTATTCTCTCTGGTTCGCTGTAATACTCTTCAACAAGTCTTACAAACTCTTCAGGATTTTCAAGCTTATTTTTGACAATTTCAATAAGTTCATAGCTTGTTTTGTTTTTTACATCACTTTCTTTTAAACCCCACATTTTTAGAAAACTACTGTTATAGTAAAGAACTTCCCTTTTTGTATTTACAACAAGAATTGCATCCTTTATTGATTCTAAGGTGGCGTTAAGTATAGATAAAGAATTTGCTAATTTTTCTTCCAATATTTTTCTTTCTGTAACATCAACTAAAAAATCCAATATTGCCCTTCTTCCTTCCCATTCAATTATTACAGGTCTTATATGAAACCATTTTATTTCGCCATTTTTCTTAACAATCCTGAAATCATATTCATCTTCAGCAGGTAAACCTTCCAATCTATTCCTTAAATTTGTAAACACCCTTTTTCTATCTTTTTCATAAACAAATTTTTCCATAGGTAAGGATTTTATTTCTTCAATAGTGTAGTCTAATAGCTCTGCAATTTTTCTATTTGCGTATTTTATCTTGTAGTCCTGAACTACAATAATACCTTCCCCTGCATTTTCTACCATCAATTTAAATTCGTTTTGATTTCTTGAAAGATTAGAAATTTGTTCTTCATAAAAGTTGCATTTTTCCTGAAGGGATTTTATTTTTTTCTGTAATTCTTGAATTGTTTTATTTGCATCATTACCCATATTTGATAACTCTCCACTAATATTATTTTCGTCATAATATTTTTTAAGGTTTAGTCTACAATATATTAAGATAAAAATAATAATTTAACATTTCAAAAGGAGGTAAAGTATGCAAAATTTAAAGACAGTCCTTTTGTTGGGAATTTTGACTGGACTGTTTCTTGTAGTTGGTAAATTACTTGGTGGGCAGACAGGTATGATAATTGCCTTTTTCTTTGCAATGGCAATGAACTTTTTTGCCTACTGGTATTCAGATAAAATGGCTTTGAAAATGTATAATGCTGTAGAGCTTCCTTATGAAGAAGCTCCGTGGTTACATGATATGGTAGAAGAACTTGCAAGAAAAGCTGGAATTCCTAAACCCCGTATTTATTTAGCACCAATAGATGTACCAAATGCTTTTGCAACAGGTAGAGACCCAGAACATGCTGCTGTTGCTGTAACTTCTGGAATACTGCAAATTCTAACACCAGAAGAACTTAAAGGGGTTTTAGCCCATGAATTAGGACATATTAAAAATAGAGATATCCTTATATCAAGTATTGCTGCTACAATAGGTGGTGCTATATCTATGCTTGCTGAGATGGCTTTCTGGTCAAATCTTTTTGGTGGTCATGATGAAGAAGAAGGTGGGTTTGGTGGTATTATAGGTTCAATATTGCTTTTTATATTGGCTCCTATTGCTGCAATGATTGTTCAGATGGCTATTTCCCGTTCAAGAGAGTTTGTTGCAGATGAAACAGGAGCAAGAATTTCAGGATGTCCTTTATGTCTTGCAAATGCATTACAAAAATTAGAAAGGGCATCAGAACAGCTCGCACCAGTTGCGGCACA
>JALSSE010000408.1 GCA_026984415.1 Hydrogenothermaceae bacterium
ATATTGTTTCTATTATTTGTTCACCTATAGTTAAAAGAGGGTTTAAAACTGCTGAAGGTTCCTGAAATATCATAGAAATTTCTTTTCCTCTAATTTTTCTTTTTTCTGAAGCTTTTAGACTTTTTAAGTTAATATTGTCATAAAGTATATTTCCTTCAATTTTTGCGTAATTAGGAAGTATATCTAAAATAGCCTGACAGGTAACACTTTTACCTGAACCTGATTCTCCGACTAATGCTACAATTTCTTCAGGAAATAATTCAAAAGAAATTCCTTTAAGTGCTTCTATAAATTGGTTTTCTATTTGAAATGAAACTTTTAGATTTTCTACCTTTAATATTGGCTTTTTCATTTTTAAAAAAGGTCTGGAATTTTCCAGACCTATATAGTTATTTTTCTAAAACATCAACAATTTTGATAATATCTTCAGCTCTTAAAACACCTGTTAAAGATAATCCTTCTGGGAAGACTATTGTTGGAGTACCAGTTAACTCAACCTGTTTTGCAAATTCATTCACTTCTTTTAAACTTTTTTCAGCTTTTTTACATTCTTTTTCTAAACTTTCAAGTCCTTTTTTATCTCTATTCTTAACACTTTCAAAACTTTTATGTAAAATTTCTGCTTTTTCTTTTTGAGAAGAAGCACATATTATGTTTTGAGCAATTCCTTTTGCATGTTTATGAAAACTTAATGGGAATAAATAAATCTCAAATTTGATGTCGGGTCTTTTTTCTACGACTTTTAATATTTCATCGTGCATCATAGCACAAGCTGGACATTCCGGGTCTTCTATAATCATTACAGTTAATTTTGCTTTTGGATTTCCAATGATAATATTTGGTTCAGGTGCATTTTTTATATCAACAATTTTTACATTTTTTAGAAAACTTTTTGGAGCAACTTCTTTAAGCTTTTCTACTTTTTCTTTACCTAAAGATTTCTCTAAATTCTTAATTTTCTTTTCTAACTCTTTTTTTTCTAATTCTTTTTCTTTTTTCTTATATTCTTCTGCCTTAGATATTAACTCTCTCATTCTTTCTCTTGTTATAGATTTTCCCTTTTTTAAATCAATTATTTCACCAGAAATAACAAATTCTTTATTACAGTCTAGATAAATTGGAAATACTTTTCCTCTGTTGTAAATATCGACTTCGTAAAAACCTTCTATTGGCGCTTCGGCAGTTCCTACTACTTTTGCATTTCCTAATATTGGTTTTAAAACTTTTTTAGCTTCTTCAACAGAAATTGTTCCACTGGAAAGACAAGCTTCCTCTCCAAAACTGTTTACTGCAAAAATTGTTAGTGCTAAAAGCGATAAAATA
This sequence comes from Hydrogenothermaceae bacterium, assembly GCA_026984415.1. The sequence goes on from JALSSE010000408.1 coordinate 1,324, forward strand.
GAAATTTTGAGTTTCATACAACTCCTCCTAAAAGTTTTATTTTTTAAACTGAGACATTAAATTCCCTTAATGCTTCGTTTAATGATGTTTTTAAATCTGTAGATGGTTTTCTTTTTCCGATAATTAAGGCAGCCTGTACTCCGTATTCCCCTGCAGGGAATTTTTTAGTTATTGTTCCGGGAATTACTACACTTCTTGCAGGAACTCTTCCTCTGTATTCAACAGGTTCATCACCTGAAACATCAATAATTCTTGTAGATGCAGTAATAACAACGTTTGCTCCTAAAACAG
>JALSSE010000409.1 GCA_026984415.1 Hydrogenothermaceae bacterium
TTATGTAGAAGAATAGGAGAAAAATATAAAACAGTATATTACCCAGAAGCTGAAGTTTATCACGGATATGCTAAACACTCTTACAAAAACAAAAAATTGCTATTTATACACGTAATATCTGCAGTAAAATACTTTAATAAATGGGGGTGGTTTTTTGATAAAAAAAGAAAACAAATGAATAAGAGGTGTTAAGATAATGAAAGTAAATCAATATAGGTGTATAATAAAATTATATTTTCAATTTTAAAGGTAGAAAGAGTTAAATAAAGTTTCTATTAAGGGAAAAACAACGAAAATAAAAGCAGTTGTTTTTGATATGGATGGTGTTTTAATCGATGCTAAAGATTGGCATTATGAAGCACTAAACAAAGCCCTTTCTCTCTTTGAAATGAAAATCAGTAGATACGACCATCTTGTAACTTATGACGGACTACCTACAAGAATAAAATTAGAAATGCTTACTTTAGAAAAAGGTCTTCCAGTTAAGCTTCATTCTTTTATAAACGAACTAAAACAGATGTACACAATGGAACAAATATTCTTAAAATGTAAACCAAACTTCTTGCATGAACATGCACTATCAAAACTTAAAGCAAAAGGTTATAAATTAGCTGTATGTTCTAATTCAATAAGAAGAACTGTTGAAATAATGTTAGGGAAAGCCAATATAATACATTACTTTGATTTTTACTTATCTAATCAGGATGTAAAAGAACCGAAACCTGACCCAGAAATGTATATAACTGCTATAAAAAGGCTAAACCTAAAACTAGAGGAATGTCTTATTTTAGAAGATAATGAGAAAGGAATAAATGCAGCACTGGCAAGTGGTACACATCTTTTAAAAATCAATACTATTGAAAAGAATTAAAGAGATAGAAAAGGGATTGAAAAATGATTAATGTACTGATACCAATGGCTAGTAAATCAATATTCTTTAAAGAAGAAAAGTATTACTATTTAAAGGTTTTATTTGATATAAAAGGAAAAACTATGATTCAACACTGTATTGAAAATCTATCAAAAATAAAGAAACAGGAAAATTTTATCTTTATCATAAGAGAAGAAGATTCAACTAAATTCCATTTAGACAGCATTCTTAAACTTTTACAATCAGCATCTAAAATACTTATACTGAGAAAAGAAACAAAATGGTCTTTCGATGAAGTTGATGCAAATGATTTTGTTATAGAGGTAAAAGAAAAAGTTCATATTCTTAATATTGCAGCGGTAGTTAGTTCAATGAAACATAGTGTAAAATAAAATTTATGAGGTGTAAGTACTGTAATTCAGAAAGGATTGTAAAAAAAGGATTTAATTCAAAAGGGAAACAAAGATATTTATGTAAAAGTCGCAGTAGAACGTTTGTAAAAGAAGCTGAAATAAACTATTACCCTCATAACTATAAAGAACTGGCAATAAGAATGTTTTGTGAAGGAATGACAATGAGTACTATAGCAAGAGTTTTAAAGGTTCCTTATCAAACAGTTAGAACATGGATTAGACGAGAAGGAGAAAAAGCTTTAAAAAAATATGAAGGACATGTAAAATCCTTGAAGAACAAAGAGGTTAAAAATTTAGCTATAGATGAGATGAAAAGCTATGTATTGAA
>JALSSE010000410.1 GCA_026984415.1 Hydrogenothermaceae bacterium
GATGCGGTTGTTATTCCAAAAATTGAGGAAAATGTTTTTGCCTTTATTGACAGATTTTTTAAAAAGGATAAAAATGCAGTTAAAATATTTAAGAACTTAATTGAAACTTCCCACCATCCATTTGAAATTCAGTCTTTAATATTAACTCAGGCAAATAAATTGTTAATGTATAAAACTCTATTAGAACAGGGAAAACCCCCTGAAGCTATTTTTTCCCAGATGAAAATATCTTATCCTCCCCAAAAGGCTTCTATACAAAAATTATCAGCCTATTTTTCTAAAGAGGAGCTGATAGATTTGATAAAAGATTTATATGAGCTTGAGATAAAACAGAAAGTTTATTATGAAGATTTAACTAAATCCTCTTTGAATTTTATAGCTAAAAGAGTTTTGATATGAACGTTTTTAATGAAAATTTAGAAGAGAAATTTGACATAACAGTAAGACCTATTGAACTGAAAGATTACATTGGGCAGGAAAAAGTAAAACAACAGATAGAAATTTTTATAAAAGCTGCTAAAAAGAAATCACAGGTTTTAGACCATGTATTACTTAGTGGACCACCAGGTCTTGGAAAAACAACACTTGCCAACATAATTGCAAAAGAGTTGTCTGTAAATATAACTATTACTTCAGGACCAGTTTTAGAAAAAAAAGGAGATATAGCAGGTATTTTAACTTCTTTAGAAGAGGGGGATATACTTTTTATAGATGAAATTCATAGATTAAACCCAGCAGTAGAAGAGGCACTTTATCCAGCAATGGAAGATTTTAAAATAGACATACTATTAGGAAAAGGTCAATCCTCCAAATCTATAAGATTAAACGTTCCTAAATTTACACTTATAGGTGCAACAACAAGAACTGGGCTTTTAACATCACCTTTATTATCCAGATTTGGAATTATATTAAATTTTGATTATTACAATGTAGAAACACTAAAAAAAGTAATTATAAGAACTGGAAAAATTTTAAACATACCTGTAGATGAAGGAGGAGCTTTGGAAATCGCAAAAAGGTCAAGGGGAACACCAAGAATAGCAAACAGAATTTTAAAAAGGGTACACGACTATTCTTTAATAAAACATAACGGAAAAATTAATAAATCAGTTGCAAAAGAGGCACTTGATTTCTTTGGTATTGATGAATACGGTCTTGATTTAATAGATAGAAAGTATTTAGAAGCATTAGTTTTAAAATTTAATGGGGGACCAGTTGGTTTAAATACAATATCTTCGGCAATTGGAGAAGATAAAAACTCAATTGAAGAAATAATTGAACCTTTTTTAATCAGGTCTGGATTTGTATCAAAAACACCAAAAGGGAGATTGGCCACCGATTTAGCTTTCAGTCATATCAATAACTTATAATGTCTACCCTTGAAATAAGGATATTTCTTGTATATATTTTATAACCATTAAAATCAAACACTGTTTTATTCAAAAGGAGGATTCTAATTGGAATTAGTGAAAGAGCAGTCTCAGCAGGAAATTATTAATAAAATTAACGAATTGAGAAAAAAGAAAAATGCAATTATCTTAGCCCATTACTACCAGAGAGGCGAAATTCAGGATATTGCAGATTATATAGGAGATTCACTTGAACTTGCCAGAAAAGCACAGGATACAGATGCAGACATAATAGTCTTTGCTGGAGTTAAATTTATGGCTGAAACAGCAAAAATCTTAAATCCAGATAAAAAAGTACTCCATCCTAACCCAGAAAGTGGTTGTCCTATGGCAGATATGGCAACATTAGAAGGGGTGAAAAAACTTAAAGAAGAACATCCTGATGCTGTTGTGGTTTCTTATATAAACACAAATGCTGATGTTAAAACAGTCTCAGATATTATAGTAACTTCAAGAAATGCAGTTAAAGTAATAAAATCTTTAGATGCAAAAAAAATAATTTTTGTTCCTGACCAGTTTTTAGGAGGTTTTGTAGCAAAACAAGTTCCAGAAAAAGAATTTATTTTATGGAAAGGGTTCTGTCCTCCTCATTTTAACTTATCACCTGAACAGTTATTGCCACTAAAAGAAAAATATCCAGATGCAAAAATTGCTGTTCATCCTGAGTGTCATACAGATACAGCTAAAATTGCTGATTTTGTTGGAAGTACAACCCAGATTATAGAGTACGCCACTACCTGTGATTCTGATACTGTTATTATTGGAACAGAAGTTGGAATTGAACACGCATTGAAAAAGGCAAATCCAAATAAAAATTATGTATTTCCTCAATCTGCTGATTACTGTGGAACAGTCCACTGCTGTGATATGAAAAAAAATACACTTGATAAAATATTAGAGGTTTTAGAAGAAGAAACAAATGAGATTATCCTTCCAGAAGATGTGATAGAAAAAGCAAGAATTCCTCTTGAAAAGATGGTTTCAATTGTTTAAACTCTGTTATAATTTTGGAAATATAAATATTCGGAGGATTAAATGAAATCTTACAATGTGGCTATTTTAGGTGCTACAGGTGCTGTCGGTCAAACTATGATAAAAGTTTTAGAAGAAAGAGATTTTCCAATAGATGAAATTAGATTCCTTGCTTCTGAAAGAAGTGCTGGAAAAGAGATAGAATATTACGGAATAAAATATAAAGTAGAACCTGTTACCCCTGAAGCATTTGAGGGAATTGACATAGCTTTATTTTCTGCTGGTGGTAGCAGGAGTAAGCAATGGGCTCCTATTGCTGTTGAAAAAGGAGCTGTAGTTATAGATAACAGTTCTGCATTCAGAATGGATGAAGATGTTCCCCTTGTTGTTCCAGAAGTAAATCCAGAAGATGTAAAAAAACATAAAGGTATCATTGCAAACCCTAATTGTTCAACTATTCAGATGGTAGTTGCATTAAATCCTATCCATAAAGCAAAAAAAATTAAAAGGGTAATTGTATCAACATACCAGGCGGTTTCAGGTGCTGGTGCAACTGCTATTCAAGATTTAGAAATGGAAGTAAAAGCAAGAATGGAAGGTCAGTTTTACTACCCTCAGGCTCTTCCTGCCCACATTGCTTATAATGTTATACCCCATATTGATGTATTTTTAGATAATGGGTATACAAAAGAAGAAATTAAAATGGTTAATGAAACAAGAAAAATAATGCATGCTCCTGATATAAAAGTTTCTCCAACTTGTGTTAGGGTTCCAGTGTTTATAGGTCACAGTGAAAGTGTAGTAATTGAAACAGAAGAACCTATTACAGCTGAAGAGGCAAAGCATATATTAATGGAAGCTCCGGGAGTAATAGTTGAAGATGACCCAAAATCTAACGTTTATCCAATGCCAATTGATATAGCTGGAAAAGATGATGTTTTTGTAGGAAGGATAAGAGAAGATTTTTCTTTTGAAAATGGGTTATCAATGTGGATTGTTGCAGATAATTTGAGAAAAGGTGCTGCCACAAATGCTGTTCAGATTGCTGAATTAGTAGCACAATACCAATTAGTGTAAAAAATTTTTACAGTTGTAAAAAAAATTTACAATTTAGATTTCAATATAACTTATTGATTTTAAAGGAAAAAAATCCAAACTGTGAAAAAAATATAAAAATTTTTTACACTTTATCCTTTCAAATTTTCTTATTCTACACATCAATTTTATATATTCTTTAATTATTTCAATAATTTATAAAATTTGGCATAAATTTTGCATTACTAAACTATGGGATATTATAAAATAATTAAGGAGGTAAGTTGTCATGAAAAAACTTACACTATTGTTGTCATCTTTAATGTTTACGTTCCTTTTTGTTCAAAACAGTTCTGCAATTACAGATGGTTGGTACTGTCCAGATGATGTTTCGTGGGCTGCTTATGGTTGTGATGCACAGTATGACCAATGTTCAATTACTTGTGAAATTGAGGATGAGGATTGTTTATGGGATTGTGATTATCAATATTGGGAATGTACAGAATCACAGGTGTTTAATGGACTTGTAATAGGAAAAGGTGCAGTTGTAGCTGGTAATGATAGTGCTACTTTTCGTTTTAACTTGGCCTGTGATGGAAGCCCTGGTTATATAATAGCAAATGCAAGAATTGGATATAGCTATTATCAATTTTCGTTTTTCAATCCAGAAACTTATTGCTATGAAATGTATGGAGAAAAGATGGTTTGTGGAAATGGACAAGGAATGATGAATGGTCAGCCAATAGATGCAGCCTGGTGTATTTACCCTGATGAAAATTTAATAGTTGTTGAAGATTTAATATGTGGAGAAGTAAGTTATGGGTATATATATCCTGTGACATGGGAATCACCATTCTTCTTTGATGGAGATGGATATTTCGGATTTAGAGAGTAATAATAAGGGGCGTTAAGCCCCTTTTATTTATGATTTATTGTTATTTTCTTCAGGTTTTTTTGCAAAATCTTCTGGTTTAATAGTTTCAAGCATTTCTCTGAATTTCTCAAGTTCTTCATCTACTTCAGGTTCTTTTACAAGGTCTTCTACACTATTTACTTCTTCTTTAGCATCTTCATCTTTATTTTCTTCTGGAGTTATTTCTTTGATATTTATTTTCTTAACAACATTTTCATTTAGATAAATTGGAACGTCAAATCTGAGTGCTATATTTACTGCATCACTTGGTCTTGAGTCTATTTTTAATTCTTTTCCATCTTTTTCAATAACAATTTCAGCAATGTATGCATTATCTTTCATATCTGTAATAGATACGTTTTTTACTGTACCACCTAATTCTTCTATAATATTTTTTATTAAGTCGTAAGTCATTGGTCTTGGAGTTTCTACTCCACTTTGTTTCATTATTATTCCTTCTGCTTCAGATACCCCAATCCATATAGGGTATAAATCTTCCTCATTATTAGCATCAGATAATATTAAGATTGGACTTCCTGTTGTAGAATCTAATCCAATGTTTTTTACTTTTACTTCTATCATTTCTCTACCTCCAAAATTCTTTTTCAAACTACAATTTAAGTAAAAATTAAAAATTTAATATAACTATTATCATATTTTATAGAAAAAATATGCTAAATTCTGGTTGGTGCAAATTTAGTATTGATTTAAAAATCTGGATTGATAGTTAAAGTTATGAATAACTTTTGTCTTAGTAAGCCCCTTCCCCTTTTAATACCACCTTTATGGTCTTTAGAAGGACTATAATATCTAACCATAATGACCAGTTTAGAACATACCATGTGTCTATTTTCACTCTAAAAGTATAGTCTGTATCGCTTCTTCCTGAAACTTGCCATAGACCTGTAATTCCAGGTTTAACTAAATAGTAATAATCTCTAAATTCTTTATAGTATTTTTCAATTTCATCTTTAATTACAGGTCTTGGTCCAACTAAACTCATTTCTCCTTTTAAAACATTAAAAATCTGTGGTAATTCGTCTAAAGATGTTTTTCTTAAAAATTTTCCAACCCTTGTGATTCTTGGGTCATTTTTTAGTTTGAAGTATGTTTCCCATTCTTTTCTTATTTTTTCATCAGATTTTAAAAGATTTTCTAATCTTTCTTTTGAATCAATATACATACTTCTAAATTTATATACTTCAATTAATCTTCCATTTTGTCCAACCCTTGTGTGTTTGTAAAATATCCCACCCTTTGAGTCTAATTTTATTAATATTCCAATAATTCCAATAATTGGTAGTAAAATAGGGAGAAGTAAAATAGAAATAACAATATCAAATGTTCTTTTTAGAAATTGGTTGTATACAGACTTAAGGTTGTTATTCAGTTCCATTAAAAATAGCTGTTCTGAAAACAAACTGTTAAATTCAATATTTAGTAAAGCCATACCCTGTAAATCAGGTACAAAAATGATTTTACGGGAAAATTTGTGAACATTATTTGTTAAATTTATAAGTTTATCCTTTTTTAATGATGGAATTGCTACCACTACAGTTGAAATATCTAATATATTTATAAATTTATTAAAGCTGTTTATTCTTCCAAAAACCTTGTATTTTTTGCCGTCAATTTCTATTTTTTTTCCAATTTTAGATAGGTCATCATCTAAAAATCCAACAACGTTATAACCTAAATTACTTTCATTCATTAATGCTTTTGCAGTTTGAATTCCAGCTTTTCCTGCTCCTATTATAATAATATTGTCTCTGCCTATACTTGTTTTGTACATTATTTTTTTACCTACAGTTCTGAAAATAGGAAAAACTATGGTACTGTAAGCAAGAAAGAGAAAAATTGTTAAAGTTGGTGTTTTAGAAGGTATATTGAGAATTGTTACTATTGCTGCTGCAAAGATGATTGAAAATAATAAACCTTTAATAATTCTTTTTGTTTCTTCCCAGAATGGTAATCTTTTTAAATATAAACCTTCATAGAACATAAATATTAATATTATTAAAAACATCCACCAGAATTCTTTAAATAGAAAAAATGGATGTTCAATAGAAAAATTTTTTGGAAAAAATAGATGTAGTACATCATAACTCAAGGATACAAGAGAAAGGGTAAGAAAAAAAGAAAAAAAGTCTATTGCAAAAAGAATATTTACAGCCAAAAAACTTTTAAGTTTTTTATTTTTTACAATTTTTTCTTTAAATATTTCAATTAAATTTTTGCGAAATTTTAATTGCTTTAAGATTATTTCCATTGGAAGCTTTCCCCTTTTATCTTTTACTGTGTAGCTTTTCGGAAATATTTTAATTTTCTAAATCGGTAGTTTTACATTAAATAACATTAAACTTCTCTAAAAACAACAAACCATGGGTTAAGGAGATTTTCTTTATTATATTGCAATTCAGGTAATTTATTCAATTCTTCTATATTATTTATTTCTTGGAATTCAACAACTTTACCATTAGCTTCTTTTACTACTGCATTTGCAGCTGCTGTATCCCATTCCATTGTTGGAGCAAGTCTTGGGTAAAAATCGGCTGTTCCTTCTGCTACTAAACATAGTTTTAATGAACTTCCGATTGATTGAAGCTCTATCTCTCTATATTTTTCTTCAATTTTTTTTATAAAGCTTTTAGTTTCCTCTGACATGTGTGAACGGGAAGCTACAACAACTATTTTATCTTTTTCTTTGTTTATCGGTAATTTTTCTGCATTATTTATAACTTCTTCTAAATTTTGAAATTTTTCTAATTTTTCTTCAACTGATTTAAAAGAACCTATTTCTTTGGCACCAAAATAATAAGTTTTTAAAACTGGAGCATAAACAACACCTAATATTGGTTTATTATTATTTATTAAAGCTATATTTACTGTAAACTCACCATTTCTTTTTATAAATTCTTTTGTTCCGTCTAAAGGGTCAATCATCCAGAAAGTTTTCCAATTTTTCCTTTCTTCAAATGGAATTTCTTTTCCTTCTTCACTCAGGATTGGGAAGTTGCTAATTTTAGTTAATCCTTCCTGTATAACATTGTGGGAGCGCTTATCAGCTTCTGTTAACGGAGATTTATCATCTTTATGTTCTACATAAAATTCAGACTGATAAACTTCTAAAATTTCTTTGCCTGCTTTTTCTGCTATAAGCAGTGAATTGTATAATAGATTTTTTAAATCCATTTTTTCCTCTATTTATTTGTAGCCCATTTAATTAGTATATCTGCAACCTCTGGTCTTGAGAATTCCTTCGGTGGTCTTTTT
>JALSSE010000411.1 GCA_026984415.1 Hydrogenothermaceae bacterium
TGCTCCGACCTGTATCCTGCCCCCCCCCCGCAAAATTTAAACTTTGTTTTTTCCATATAAAACATGCTCTTTGTAAGTTCGGCTTTGATTTCTGGGACGACCGCTTTGGGTAAGTTTACATTTAATCTCTTAAAAAATGTTACTGAATAAAATGGAGTCTAGATATGGAAAAGATAAAAAAATTAATTGTAATAATTATGGGAATTTTGGTTTTTTCTTTACCATATGTAATTCATGCAGGTCAAACTCCTGTTCCATCTAATTCTGATTGCGATACAGGTTGTGTTTGTACTGCCGGTTCTCATGCAGGCGTTTTCGGCTGTTGGGGGTCTCAAAAATGGTGTACAGTTGATTGCAGAGAGAAAACTAAATAACCATAAATGCAGACTACAAATTTGTAGTCTGCATTTATTTTAGATGTATTAAATTTAGAATACAGTACCAATACTCAGCATATTGGGTGGCATCTAATCTATTTGAAGGAATAAATAATGAAAACACTAATATTTTTAATATTAAGCCTTTTTATGGTATTGATAAGAGGGAACAAAAATGAACCCTTATTAAAAACAAATAAGTGGATACTTGAATATTCAATAAAGGATCATATTTACGATCCCTCAGATTTCCTCGTCAAATCTAAGAATCTAATTATAATAGACAAAGCAGGTGACTATCCTTTAAAATTATTCAATGCAAAAGATGGCACTTTTATTAATAATATTGCACGGAAAGGGCAAGGGCCTGGTGAAATCGAAATTAATGGTCCGGTAAGCATATCTGAATATAATAACTTTATTTATGCATTTGGTTCTAATAAAATTTTGAAGATTTACAAAGAAAGCTCGGAAGGTTATAAATATAAAGATTATATTATACCAAATAATCTGTACTATGAATTCTGCGTTTCTGATAAATTCTTTATTTTTAGAGGTGGAATAAAACAGAACTATTTATTTTATATTTATAAAAAATCTTCCGATCAATATAGTTTAGGAGAAAAAATTTTATCTGTAATAAATTTTGATGGTAATAAGTATTTAGAAAACTGCAAATATAATCCTTTAATTAATCAAGGGAAAATATATTGCGATAAAAATAAAATTATTTGTTATTTCGATTATTCGACTATTATTGTTGTTTATGATATGAATAAAAAAAAAGTAAAATACATTTTAGAGCCAGAGAAGATATTTCTACCCACTACAGAAAAAAAATATGACAGAAAGTTAATAGCACCCGATGCTACAAAATATAAACAGACGTATTTGGATATTACAAGCGATGCTAATTATTTTTATTTATTATATAGCGGCTTTAAACCTTCCCTTATATCATTTCTATCAAATTCATACAAATTATTTCAAGGTAATATAGTTAGAATATTTGATAAAACTTCTTTTAAATATATTGGTTCATTTAAATTACCCGAATATGCTAAACGAATCAAAATTCATAAAAAACATCTGTATTTATTGTCCACACAAATTGAGCCGCATTTAAGCAAATATAAATTTTTAAATGTTTTTAAATAATAAAATGGATCAGGGTGTTAGTCATGAAGATATATATAAAAATTCTAATTTCGACTTTTT
>JALSSE010000412.1 GCA_026984415.1 Hydrogenothermaceae bacterium
TTAATTTTGCTTAAGTATCAATGCCTTTGTGAGTTAGGTTATTCTTTTAGAATAAAAATCTTTTTTCTAAAGATATAAAAATGAAAAGTCCATTTTATTACGGCAATGTGGCAGAAGAGATTAAAGAGTTAAAATTTGCAATCCTAAAATAAAAGTATATACTCTATTGCAGATACATTTATAAATAGGTGAGAGCTATGAAAAAAACCAAGATATTCAAAAGTGGAAACTCTTTAGCTGTAAGGATACCAAAGAATTATCATATAGACGCAGAAGAAGTTTATATAACAAAATTTGATAATAAACTTATTATTTTTCCAGAAAAAGATAAATGGGATGTTTTGTTTGAGATGTTAGATGAGTTAGAAAGCTTTGAAAGAGAAGATTTTTTAAAAGAAAGAAATCAGCCAGAAGCTCAAAAAAGGGAACTGTTTTAAATGATTTATATGCTTGATACAAATATATGTAGTTTTATAATTAGAGAAAAACCTATTACTGTAAAAGAAAAATTAAAATCTATTGATACAAACCATAGAGTTGTTTTATCAAGCATAGTTGCTTCTGAGCTTTTATACGGAGCCTATAAAAAAGAAAGCCAAAAGCTGATAGATATTGTAAAAACGTTTATTGATTTTTTTGAAATATTACCATTTGATTTAAATGCAGCTGAAGAGTATGGAAAATTAAGAGCTGAATTAGAAAGGAAAGGATTAATTATAGGTGCTTATGATTTGCAAATAGCCGCTCATGCTAAATCTATAAATGCTGTATTAGTTACAAACAATACAAGAGAATTTGAAAGAATAGAAGGCTTAAAGATAGAAGATTGGACTAAGTAAAATGTTTAAAAAATTTATAGCTTTTCTACTGCATTTCTACTGCATTCTTGCAAAAAAAACTTTAAGATTACAAAATAAAAGAAAAATTAAAAAATGTACTAAAAATGCAGATAAAACTAAAATTAAAAAAGCTTTATGGTAAAGAATATGCATCTATTGAAGAACTTCTTTCAAATAGAGCTGGTTTAAATCTTCTTCCTTATGAAATTGCAGTAAACGAAGAATTTGATAAAGAAGAAATAAAGAAAAAAACACCTGAAGATATTTTAGATAAAGCATACCTGATTTATTCAAATTTCAGTTATCTGATAAACAGAAAAAAACCTTTGCTCACCGTCAAAGGAAAAATAAAAAATGAGGAGTTAAGGAAAATATTTGAGGTATTAAGAAGTCTTGAATGAAAATCAAATAATTAATCTTCTAAAGCAGTTTGTAGTAGAACAAAAAGAACCATTAGAATTGATATTAGTAGGTGCTTACGATTTAGATAAAGAAAGTATAAAAGACACAGCTTTATTTAATTTTAAAAAAATTTATCAGGTATTTAGATATTTATTAAAAGAAAAGTTAGAAAAAGGTAATTCTAATTGAGATGGAATAAGATCAGAAAATAAATTTAACAATAACTTTCTTATCATATTTTTTCTTGATGTATTCTTTTATTATTCCAAACATTTCTCGTAAAATCTTTATATTGTTGATTTCTTTAATCCCAGACTTTTTTGCATATTGCATTATAATATTTGCAAGTTCTGGATGTTTTTCTAAGTGCTTCACGATAGTTTCTATTCTGTTTGGAAAAACTTTGAGTTTATTATCTTTACTATATACTACTCCTATAAGGTAAATTCCATAGTTTAAATCTTTCATATAATTCTCTACTAACTCATTTATTACTCCTGTAAAAAGTCCCCTTTCTCTGTCTCCATTGTCTGACCACTTTATTTCAATTGGAATTTTATAATCTACAGAAATTACAGTGATATCTATTTTAGTTCTATTTTCAAGCTGTACTTCTCTAAGAGGAGTTACTTTTAATTGATTTAATTTATATTTTAGTAAATTAGCTACCAATAATTGAAGTTCTTCTTCATTTTTGTGCGTTCCATCTTTATTAAATAATAACTTTCTTAATCCAAATTCTGGATCTTCTATTTGTAGAATTATTTCATCTAATACCTCATCCACAAGAAATAATAAATCTTTTTCTGTTTCTAATCTATAGTATCCATCTACAAAAAGCTTTTGAATTTCTGAGTAAGATAGTGTTAGTTGTTCATTAAAATAATTTTCCATCCAGTTCTTTAATAAGTATTGCCACATAGGTTTATTTTCCTTATCTTCTTGTATTTTCTTTTCAAAAAATTCTTTAACTTTAGAATTTCTACTTAATATCAATCTTTTTTTAAGGAAATCCTTTAATTCTGTTATCCTATGTATTTTCTTTACGATTCCATTTGGATAGATATCTTCTGGAAAATATTTATATAGAATATCCAAAAGGTGGATTTCCAAATCCGGCGAATACAGTTCTAAATAAGTAACTGCCTTTTTATTATAATCAAGTATTTCATAGAAAATAGCAAAAGTATTTTTAATAAAGCTTTTCTTATCTTCTGGATTTTCCAAAATACGATTGTTTATAGTCTGAAATAATTCAAAACCTTTCTCAAAATCTATGTAGAGGAATATAGCTAAATTTGCTATTAATTCCTCTGAAATACATTTGCTTTCTATTGATGATCTAATATATGTGTAAATTTCATTTTCAATACTGTTTAATTCTCCCACTTTTACTAAAAATGGAATAACAGAGTGTATTAAACTATTGACATTTAACTTTGAAAAATTTTCTTTTACTATTTTAATGAATACTTCTGAAAAGAATTTGTAAGTTTCTTCTTTTTCAAAATGGAGATTTTGCAGTTCTTTATCTTCTCCAAACCTCAACAGTAATTCTTCTTCAAAAGCTTTTAAAATAGTTTCTTTATATTCTTCACCGAATTTTCCAATTAATTCTTCTAAAAAACGGTGTTCTTCTGCAAAGTTATTTCTATAGGAAAATACACGAGCAAGAGTGTATATATTATCATCTGATGTAAAAATTTTAATATTATTTGCTTTGAATTCCTCCCAGGCATCTATGATTATATTTTGGATATATTGGTTTCTGAAACTAATAAGATTAGGTAAGTTTTTCCAATTTATAAACTTTTCTAAGTTCGATAAATATAAAGAATAATACTCACTTCCTAAATATTTAACAATTCCATTTTCGTTCTCCTTAGTATTAACGTATCTGAAGTTTCCTTTTTTTAGGGAAAAAAAGTTTATTAAAAATATACATATCTTGTTGAAGTCACTTGTGCTCTCTACATCCTCAGCTATTTGTTTCAGTTCTTGTAGTAAAATTTCTCTGCTTTTTTCCTCTCTTTTTATTCTTTCTAATTGTTCTTTTTCTATTTCAATTTTTCTTTTATAAAACTTTTTGAGTTCTTTGATTTTCTCCTCATCGTTTAACTCTATTCTCATATATTTTTCCCATATGTTTTCTAATTCTGGAGAGTTTTCTTTTAATTCAAATAACTCTTTTAAAAATTTCTTTTGATTATCTTCCCGTAGAATATGGAGTAATAACTCATATAAATAATTTCTTATCTTTGGATTAGATTTTATTGTCTCAATTAAATCTTTTACTATAGACTCATTTTCATTTATATAGATAGAAAATTCCCAGAAAATAAAATTATTTACATCCTTTTCTTTCTCTATGGTTTTAATTAAAAAATAGATAGTAAACTCTTTACCCTTCCTTAAAATTTCTCTTAAATAGCTTTCTGCATGATAGTTATTATTTTTTATTTCATATGAAATTTTTTCAAAAATTTCTTCTAATTCTGACGGGTTTGTTGATTGTCTTATTATGTCTTCCAATATTTCTGATAGAAATTTTGTTAAATGGGATTCATACATTTCTATTTCCAAAAGTTTATCCCATAATTTTGTGATTAAGAATTTTTTTTGCTCTATGCTTAAAGATTTTTCTAACTTTCTTAAAAATGCCCAGTAGATACCTAATAAACTTTCATTATTATGTTTTAAATATTTGGGTAATTCTTCAAAGGGTATTATTTCTGGATAAATGGTGGTTAAAACAGCTCCATATATTTCATCATCTATTTCTTTATTAATTAGTTCTATAAGCTCTTTTTTGTGTTCTTTATTTCCTATTTCTTTTAAAGCTAATATAGATATGGTTCTTAGGTGTTCATTTTCTTGATTATTCTTTGCTATTTTTAGTAAATACTCTGAAAATTCAGACCATTTATTAAACCATATAATCCGGACTAAGAATTCCTTTATAGTAAATTCGAAATCTTCTTTTTGAATTAGGTCTTTAACATATTCTTTTAAATCAGAAAAGTTTTTATAAAACTCTGGCTCGTAATTTAAAATTTCTTTATTAAAGAATTTCTCATCTTTATGCTTATTAATTATTAAATTAAAAATTTTTCTTTTTTCCTTGTCAGGCAAATATCTTAAATCTATTTTATGCAAAATTCTATCATCTTTATCTATCCAATAGCCTCTGAAATTTTTATTTAAAGTAGCTATCCAACCTGCTAAATCTAAGTAGAGAGTTTTTATTTTTTCCTCAAAAGAGATTAGAGAATTTAATCTTTTTACAGTGATTTTTTTATCCTTTAAAGAGTTATCAATATACATTGCTGCTAAAAATTCAGCTATGGACTTATATTTAAATCTAAAACAATGATTGTATCTATCTTCATCTTGAATTAAAAAACTTTCAAAAACTAAAGTATCTAAAATTTCTTTTACTAGTTCATCTTTTCCTACATAATCTAAAGGTAAATTTTTAAATGAAAACTCTCCTTTTTCGCAAATGTAATCTTCTTTAGAAAAGATTGTAAATAAAGCTATTTCAGGGAGAATATCCTCGGCAATATCTATTTCTGGAGTTTTTCTAATCCTGTGTTCAAATCCTGTTTCTTCATTTTCTTTTACTAAGTATTCAACTAATCTGTGATAGATTTCAACTTTATTATTTGGTAAGGACTGACCATTTTTATAATCGTTTATAAGCGCCTCTAAAATTAATGGTATTTTAGCATAAGATATTAAACCATTTTCCAAAAGACTACTGTAAAATTCTTCAATATTCTCTATTCCTTTATGCATGGCTAAGTTTTTTATATCTTCTTCAAAAAAAGGTAGCAATTTTACTTTTGTAAATTCTCCTAACAAACTTTCCAATAATATTAGTTGTTCTGTTTCTATAAATTGTGGTCTACTTGAAATTCTCAATAGAAAGTTTTTATTTTCTAATTTTTTTAAGGCTTTTATTAGGTTGTTTAAAATATTTTTATCTTTACTAAGGTACTCATCTAATCCATCTATATAAAAGATTGCTTTTGAAGATATTGAGTTTAACCACTCCTTAAAATTTTCCTTTTCTTCTTCTTTCAATATAAATTCAAAATCTTCATGAGAATCTAAAAAATCTAAGTTTTTTAACCAAAATACAAATTTATTTGTTTCATTATCTTGTTTGTATCTATGCCTGAATTCTGTTGTTTTACCATATCCAGCTTCAGATAAAAGTAATATTCTACTTTCTGCTGATATATCATCCCATAATAGGCAATTTTCATATTTAAAGCCAAATATATCTTCCTTTGATTCTTTTAAGCTTTGTAATGAATAGAAATTTTCACAGTGTTTTTGTCTCGTATCCTTGGAAGTTCTAAGTTTTTTTAATGCTCTTTCAATGTAAAACATGATTTTTCCCTTTAAATTTTTTAGTGCATGATAAAATTATGAATATAAAAAATATAAAATATTAAATAGAGTAGAGATTTTTACTCAAATTAAGGCTATAGTCTGATTGTTTACCCGGTAGCAGTTTTTGAATGTTCCGTTTAATGTTTTTCCTTGTGTTTCCATGATAATATCTTTATAAGCTGTTGGTTTTCTGTCTGGGTTCATGTTTACAGGCATTTTTTCTTTAAAGTATCTTTTACCTTCTGAGATTTCAATACTTTCTACATACTCTTCAGGGATTGTGGTTATCACTTCTGTTGCACTTTCTAAAGCAGCAGCTTCATAAACTCCTTGAAACCTAAAGTTAGCTATAAGGTTTGCCAGTCCCAGAGAAAGAGTATAGTGTGTTTTTTTGTTTTTAATATGGTCTATAAGTTTATTAAAAATCTTTTCATCTTTGTGGTGAACATAAATTCTGTAAGCTGGATTTTTTAGAAATTCTGTTTTTATCTGTGTTCTGTTTTTTATCAGGTGAAAACTTCCTGAGTTTTTGGTGTCAATCAAGTTAATGCTCATTCTGATTTTTTTTATTGGTTTTAAAATCTGTATGCCTATTTTTGTGTTATCTGCATTTATGTAGTTTAGATATTCATCTTTCCCAAAACCTAAAACTGCTCCAAGCATTCCAAAAACTGCTGTTGGTGGTGGAATAGAAAAAGTCAAAGGCGATGAAGTTGTGTAAAACTTTTTAAAATGTCCAAACTCTCCCCAGATGTCAAAAGCTATTATTTTCATTTTTTATATTCCTTTTCCAAAATTTCACTAACTATCTCTCTTAATTCTGGAAGTTTAGTTTCAATAATACTGAATATAATTTCTGTGTCTATGCCCCAATACTCATGCGAAATTATATCCCTTAAACCTGCTATTTTCTTCCACTGGTATGGATATTCTTCTCTTATATGTAATGGTAAGTTTTTTACCGCTTCCCCAATGTTTTCAAAACTTTTTAAAATTGCATACAATACCATATCATTTTCTTCTAATTCTTCTGGAGAATTAACATTTTTTACAAAACGATTAATTCTATCAATTTCTTCTATGATATCTTCTAAAAATAGGCGATAATCTCTTTTAGACATCTACAGCCTCACTGTATATATATTTCCTTAGCTTTGGTTTAACTGCTTCTTTGATAATTAAGTCAACTTTTTTTCCAAATAAATCTTCCAAATAAAACTTTAAATCCATATAATTGTCAAAAGTCTTTTTTCCCTTTTCAAACTCAACAAGAATGTCTATATCACTTTCAGGAGTTTGCTCTCCTCTAACGTAAGAACCAAAAATGTATAGCTTTTTAACTCCGAATTTTTCTTTTATGTAAGGGAGCTTATTTTTAAGTTTAGCTTTTATACTTTCTAAGTTTTCCATTTTAGTTTAAAGCTTTATACCTTCTTCTTTTAAAAGTTTTTCTATATTTAGCTCAATACCGTCTATCACTTCTATTGGGTCGTTCCAGTCTGTTATAAACCATCTTTTTCCTTTCTCTGCCACCATGACTTTTTTGTCAAATGTTGTGTACCAGATAACCTTTTTAACTCCTGCGTTTAATAAGTCCTGAGTTTTTTCTCTTGAGTAATTCATAAATTCTCCATATTTTCTCAGGTCAGCTTTTGTGTCTATCTCAATAACTACTTCTGGAGGATTTTTTGCATATTTATCGTTAATTCCTTCTTTTATAAGTTTTTGTTTATCAAATATTGCTATATCTAAATTTCTCCATGTTCTTGGTGCCCACTGAAAACCTGCTTCGTTTGTTAAAATTAGATACTTTTTTCTATCTAATTTACTAGCTAAAAAACTTATAATTAATGTTATTAACAAAGCCTGTAATTTACTACTTCCCATAACTTCCTCCAGAGTTTTCTCACCAGCTAAAACTTTGTCATAATCTC
>JALSSE010000413.1 GCA_026984415.1 Hydrogenothermaceae bacterium
TTTTTCTCTTTGTGAAACTGTGGAGGAAGGATTTTACAGTGGTCTTTAAGATAGTTTACAACAAATGGGTGAATTGTAGCACTCATAAAGCAAAATCTTCCGCCAAGCTGGCTTATTTCCTGAAGCCCCTTTATTATAACTGCAAGAGTGTCTGGTGAGTAGCTTTGAGGTTCGTCAAGGACAACTTTTGAATAAGCAAGGGTTGAGTAAATTTTTTCGTATCCACTGTATTTAAAAGTAGCTGTAAAGAGCTGGTCTGCTGTTGTTATTGTTATAGGCATAGACAGCTGTTTCGTTGACTGGGTTCTTGCTATGTGTTCTTCTATTGATAGAAAATCTTCAAAAATTTCGGATTTATCAAATCCATAAAAAACTGCATCACTGTGAAGCAGTCCTACTTTTTCTTTTCCAAATATATCTGAAAATCTTTCATACATAGCATTAACAGAAACTCTAACAGGTAAAGTATAAAAAGCCTTATCTTTTCCTATCCAGTTTATTGCAAATTCTGTCTTTCCCATTCCTGTTGAGGCTGTAAGTAGAATATTTTCATCTCTGTATTTTGAGGCTTCTTTCTGAAAAGGCTTAAGTCCGTTGGAATTTTTTACAGTTTTCAGATAGTTTAAAAGCTTTTCTTCAGGGTTTTTTATTCGCTCTTCTTCAATATTTACCTGTGCTGACGCTGAATGGTCTGTTCTATGGAGAAATCCTTTAAGGAAAATAAATTTTTTATCTTTCTTTAGCTCTATTGCTTTTCCTTGATTAAACAGGTATTCTTCGATCCTTTTATACAGTGCTTTTGCTTTTTCAGGAGAAGCATTAATAGATTTAAATCCATAATCTAAAAGCCAGTTTAAAGCTGTTGTGTTTGGTTTTATGTCTTTTTCAATTACAAGCTGTAAATACTCTGGAGAAAAATTAATATTTTTATTGTGATGGAAAACAACACAGTAAAATACAGGAAGGAAATACTCTTTTTTTATCTTTTCTTTTAAATCTCTTTCTAACAGAAAAATTCCAGATAAAAAGTTGTGGGGCACTTCTTTATCTAATCCTTCAGGTAATTTAACCGTTTTACCTAATATTTTTTTTAATTTTTTCTGAAAATGGGAAGATATTTTTCCTGTATCGTGGAAAAGACAGGCTATTTTTAGATGCTGAAAGAATTCTTCATCTAATCCAAGTTCATTTAGCTCTTCTTTGTATAAATCTGTTAATATATCTACTTGCTTTAATAGGTTCTCTGTATGCTGTTTCAGTGTTTCAGGGTAAGGCTTTCCGTCTTTATAATAAATTTTTGCGTAGATTTCACTCATTTTTTAGTTTCTTTAAAAGTTTTTCCATAGCTGTGTAATGGTTTTTTAATCTACTATAAAGCTCTTTTGCAAGCTCTTCATCGTAAGTATAAACACTTAGGTTTCTATCATCAATAATATCTAACCATTTTTCTTCACTTTCTATCAGACCTATTGAAAATGCCTCTTTAAAACAACTTTTTGGAGACCTGCAAAATATCCCTTCTTCTTTGAGATAATCTTTTATAACTTTCCATGAAAGCTCAAAACAAAGCTCAAATCTCTTAATTGCACTATC
>JALSSE010000414.1 GCA_026984415.1 Hydrogenothermaceae bacterium
CCCAACCCCGGGAGCAACAGCAACCTTAGCTTCAGTCAAAAGGAGCTTGCTAAATTCTATAGAACCTAACTTTTGGAACTCATCAGGAATTCTTGCCCATAAAAACATTGTAGCTTTAGGTTTTTCCACTTTCCATCCTGCATTATTCAAACCTTTAACAAGGACGTCCAACCTTCTACTGTATGTATCCCTTGCCGATTCTACTATTTTATAATCACTTTCAAGGGCAATAATACTTGCAACCTGAATAGGGGTAAACATACCGTAATCTAAATAACTTTTTAACCTTTTTAGATTATAAATAAGAGTTTCATTCCCAAGCATAAATCCAACTCTCCATCCAGCCATTGAAAATCCTTTTGTAAGAGAATATGTTTCAACAGCAATATCTTTAGCACCTTCTACCTGAAGTATACTTGGAGCCTGATAACCATCAAAACATAAATCTGCATATGCAAAGTCGTGGATTATCCACATATTTTTCTTTTTTGCAAAATCCACTATCTCTTTAAAAAATTCCATATCAACAGTCATTGTAGTAGGATTATTAGGAAAATTAAGTATAAGAACTTTCGGCTCTGGATAACTGTCTTCATAGGATTCGTATATATTTCTCAAAAAAGCTTCCTGTTTTTCTGAGTCATTTCCCTCCAGTGGAAGAGGAACAGTCAAAACACTTGCCCCAGCAATAACAGGTGCGTAGTAATGGATTGGGTACCTTGGGCTTGGGACAAGAGCTATATCTCCAGGGGATAACATTGCCAGCATAAGGTGGGACAGTCCTTCCTTTGAACCAATTGTAAGCAGTGCTTCTGTTTCTGGGTCTATATCAACATCAAATCTTTTTTTGTAAAAGTCAGATATTGCCTTCCTCAGCCTTGGTATTCCCTGCGACATAGAATATCTGTGGGTAGTTTTCTTTTTTGCCGATTCGCACAGCTTATCAATTATTTTTGGGTCTGGTTTTAAGTCTGGATTTCCCATACCAAAATCTATAATATCTTCCCCTTCCCTTCTCATCTTTGCTTTTAAATCGTTAACAATAGCAAATACATAATGGGGAAGTCTTTTTATCCTTGGAAATTCTTCATATTTTTTCTCCATTATTATTTACACCTCATCACTTCTTCTCTTTCTTAAGGAAAACTAAAGGGTCAATAGGGACAGTATTTTTTCTGATTTCAAAATAAAGTCCACAAAATTCTGAGTTATTTAGTTTCCCTGTCTGTCCTATTACCTGACCTTTTTTAACCCACTGGTTTTCTTTTATGTAAATTTTACCAACGTGTCCGTAAACACTTGTTAATCTATTCTGGTGTCTTATAACTATCAAGTTTCCATACGCTTTTATACTGTCTCCTGCATAAATAACTTTTCCATCTTCTGTTGCTTTTATTGGAACTCCGCATTCTGTTTTTATGTCTATTCCTAAATGTCTGTTTTCTGCTGAATTAACAAATTTAGAAATAACTTCTCCGTCAACAGGCCATATAAATCCTAACTTTATTTTTTTATTAAAGTTATAGTTTTCCTGTTTTTCTTCAATAGTTATGGTTTTTTTCACTTTTACAGGTATTTTAAGTGTCTGTCCCGGGTATATGTAGTAAGGTTTTTTTAATTTGTTGTAGGCAATAATTTTTGAAACTGTAGTTTTGTACTTTTTAGCAATAAGGCTTAATGATTCTCCTTTCCTTACTTTATGCTTTATTATTTTTGTAGTATAGGTTGTTTTGGTTCTTTTTCTGTAAGTTTTCTTTTTTGTTTTATATGCAGGTTTTATACATAAAATCTGCCCTTCGTAAAGATAACCGTCTTTTAAATTGTTTAACTTTTTTATGTCTTTAACCCATACGTGGTATTTTTTGGCAATTGAAACTATATTTTCACCTTTTTTTACCCTGTGGGTTATACTACACTCTTTTAAAGGTGTTTTCTTTTTCTTTGAAACAGAGGGTTTGTACTTTTTATTTGGAATTCTTAAAATCTGTCCAACTCTTATTGTGTAAGGTTTTCTTAATCTATTTGCCCTTACTATATCTCTTACTGATACTTTGTATTTTTCTGCTATTTCACTTAATGTATCTCCACGCCTGACTTTGTAGTATATGTACCTATCCCTTTTGTCAGGTATTTTTAGTCTTTGTCCTTTGTAAATAACATAAGGTTTTTTAAGATGGTTTTCTTCTATTATATCCTCAACCGTAACATTGTATTTCTGAGCTATTTCACTTAATGTGTCTCCGCTTTTAACTTTATATGTGATTGCATTTGCAATGTTTATAACAAGTAAAACAATAAATGCAAATTTAATACTGAATTTCAAAGCTGTCAAAACCTCCTTCTTTGTCTAAAAACTCAAATCTCATTCCCTTCACTTCAGCAAGAGGAGGTCCATTTTCTATCGCTTCTAAAAATTTCCTGAGTGTCTGTTCATCACCTTCTGCTACAACTTCAACTGTACCATCTGCTAAATTCCTAACAAACCCTTTTACACCAAATTCATCTGCTTTTCTTTTTACAAAATATCTAAAGCCAACCCCTTGAACCAGACCGGCAAAAATTACGTGTAACAACATCTCAACATATACCTCAAATTTCTTATGTAAGTAAAATATTATACTACTAATACTTAAGGGTTTTCCCTGTTAATATTCAGATTTTAAGTAGTTCTTTTTAAGAAAATTAATAAATTCTTCAGGTTTATTTATATCAAAAGAAGGTTCAAATTTGTAATAATCTGTAATAACACCTTTTAAATCACTGCTGTTTTTCAACATAAGTTCCCTGTTTTCTTCCTTTCTTATTACTTCAAATTTGTCAAAACCTTCAGACCATTTGAACCCTTCAACTATAACCATATCTATATCGTCAATAATGTAGTTTTTTAAAATTTTGTCTAATTTATAGTTTTCTTCCCTTATGTAAGAGGTTATTTTTTCAGGAGAGGCAAGTATAACCTGATTTGCCCCAGAATTGTACATTTTATAGCTGTCTTTCCCTTCTGTATCTGTTTTTGCTTTTCCTTTCGGGTCGTGTTTTACAGCACAGATTTTATAACCTTCAGATGAAAGTTTTTTGATTACCTTTGAGATAAATGTTGTTTTGCCGCTATTGTGGGCACCAACAATAACTATAACAGGGATTCTTTCCATATTAACCCTGTGTCTGTTTTATTAAAGTGTAAACTGTTTTTTTAAGATTTTTCCTGTCAACAACCATATCTATCTGACCCTTTTCAAGTAAAAATTCTGACTTTTGGAAACCTTCTGGAAGCTGCTGTCTTATTGTTTGTTCAATAACCCTTGGGCCAGCAAACCCGATAAGACTTTCAGGTTCTGCAATTATAATATCTCCTAAAAATGCAAAACTTGCAGAAACTCCACCCATTGTCGGGTCAGTGAGAATAGATATATACAGAATTCCTTTTTTATTGAGTTCTCCAATGGCAATTGATGTCTTTGCCATCTGCATTAATGATAAAATACTTTCCTGCATTCTTGCTCCACCAGATGCGGCAACAGAAATAAAAGGAATATTGTTTTCCAACGCAAATAAAGCTCCCCTTGTAAACTTTTCACCGACTACACTTCCCATACTACCGCCCATAAATCTGAAATCCATTGCCGCAAGAACAACTTCAGAATCAAATATCTTCCCGTGGGCTATTAAAATAGCGTCTTCTAATCCTGTTTTTTCTTTTGCCTCTTTTAGTCTATCTCTATACCTTTTTGTATCTTTGAATTTTAAAACATCTGTTGATTTTATATTTGGATATAAATCGTAAGTGTAAATATCATCAATAAGGGAATCAATCCTTTCTGGAGCAGTCATTCTAAAGTGATAACCACAGTGGGGACATATTTTCATATTTTTTAATAAATCTTCTGAATATACGAGGTTTTTACATTTTTCACACTTTATCCATTCACCTTTTTCAACTTTTATTTTTTTCTTTCCAGTTAGTTTATTTAAAAAGTTTTTTAAGCCCATTCATTTCTCCTTTAAATCCTTTAATTTTAAATCTACTGGCTTCCATTAACATTTGCAAAATCACCTTTGAATCCACGCAAAAGTAAGAATTCTTTCTTCAATATTCCCTTTTCGATAAGAGTAAAGGTTTTCCTCACACTTTGTACAAAGTTTGGTTTCGTATGCCAGTTCAACATTATTACTTTTTAGAAGAAATTTTGTAAATTCATTGAGATTGAAATATATTCCATTTTCTCTTTTTTCAAACAGGTTTTTGTAAGGGTATTTAGATTTAAAATTTTCAACAAAGTCATCTTGAACCTGATAACAGCAATTTCTGATATTTGTACCAATAAAAGCCTTTACACTATTTCTCTTAAATAAGGAAATGGCATTTTCAATAATTCCATTAAATAATCCCCTCCAACCTCCGTGGACTACTGCAAGTTCATTTTCATTAAAAAGCACTATTGGAACACAGTCAGCAGTCAAAACACCGATTGGAACATTTTTTTCTTCTATGTATATACCGTCTGCATCTTTAGATAGTTCTGAAAGCTTAACAACTTTATTTGTATGTTTTTGAACAGGAATAAAAATTTTTTCAAATCCAAACTTTGAAGCAGTATTATTTCTCACTTCCCTGTTTCTTTGATTGCCATCTTCTTTTTCTGTATATACAATATTGATATTTCCAAATTTAAAATGCTTCATATCTTTCCGTTATAAAATTTTGGAATAATTTTAGCATATTTGTTTTTTCAATAAAAAACCCGAAATAGTTTTAAAAGAGGTTAAGGTATTTTCAATGTTAAAAGTTGCTTTTTATATGAACATTGGATTAAGGAAAAATCAGGAAGACTCCATTTTTATAAATGGAGAAATCTATCAAGAGAATGATTTAAAAAATGTAAAAGTAAAAGAAATAAATAATGGAATCTCAATGTTTGCAGTATGCGATGGAATGGGAGGTTTAAGTAAAGGTGAACTGGCAAGTAAGTTTGTGTGTAAAAAATTAAAAGAAGAAAAAGAAAATTTCCAGTTTTCTGAAAGTTATATAAAGGACATTTTTAAGAAAATACAGGAAGAATTTTTAAAAACAAGTATAAACAACAGTGGAACAACTACATCTGGAGTTATGATAAAAGATTACAAATCATTAATATTTAATGCAGGAGACAGCAGAGTTTATAAAATAAATAAAAACAGTATAAAGTTATTATCCCACGACCACAGCTATGTCCAGCATTTAGTAGATTTAGGGTATATCTCACCTGATGAGGCAAAATACCACCCTTATAAAAATGTTATAGAGTTTGGGATTGGAGATGTCTTTGAAGATGTGTGGAAAAGTGGAAATGAGACAATTTTTGTAAAAGAAGATTATTTGGAAAAAGGGGAAAGTTATTTTATATCAACAGATGGAGTCCACGGAGTAATGTCAGAAAGTGAGATTTTTTACATTCTTTACCAGAATCCAATTGAAAATGCAGAGGAACTAAAAAAAGAACTTCTAAAAAGACGTGAAGATAACTTAAGTTTTATTATTGTTCATCGTCTGTAATTTTCTTAAAAAAGAAATCAGATAATCTTTTACATCAGGTAAAAGCTGAATTCCATGTTTTCTTCCTGTTATTTCCATCAAAATCCCATTTTCCGCAAGTTTTATATACCTTTCACAGTACTTTCCTGAACCAATCGGGTCATTTACAGAGGATATAAATAAAAACTTATTTTTAAATGTTTTTAAAGCCTGTTCAAATCTTTCTTTCCCTACTATAACACCAGAACTGGGAGAAATTGAAACAACTGCAGACAAGTCTTTATAAATAACAACAGGAATGGAAGATGTTGCCCCTAAAGACGAACCTATAATTATAATTTTTTGACTGTCTATATTTTTGTATTTTTCTAAAACATTAATCCACTGGACTATATCATCGGGAATTTTTGAAAAATCTATTCTTTCATTACTTTTTCTGAATATATAAAAAAAGTGTGCCAGAGATTGCTCTTTCATTTGAATAACCTTAATTTCTTTCCCATTTTTTAATGTTGATAATCCGTGTCCCCTTAAATCAAAAAGGAATGTGGCAAATCCCATTTCATTCATTTCTTCAGAAAATTTAGCCCACAAAAGATGGGTTGTAGAAAACTGGTGAACAAAAATTATTAATGGGTACTTATCCCTTTTTATTTTTGGAAAATGTAAAAATCCTTTTAAAACAAATCCATCTTCCGTTTTTATTTCTAATGGTATCTCCATTATTTCTCCATTTAAAGTTTGTGGAATAGAGATATATTATAATTATTTCATTGAAAAACATACGGAGGAAATAAATGCCTGTTTTAGATATACAAAAAAATCTATCTTTAGTAAAAGATAAAGAACTCCTTCCAATTATTGATAAGGTCTTAAATGAAGAAAGGCTGTCATTTGAAGAGGGGGTTCAGCTTTTCAAAACAAACGATTTACTTACATTGGGAATGCTCGCAAACCACGTAACAGAAAAGAAAAACGGGAAATATGCTTACTTTGTAATGAATAGACAGATAAACCCTACAAATGTTTGTACCCTTGACTGTAAATTCTGTGCCTTTGCAGATATGGATAAAAACAGTCCAAAAGCTTATGAAATGGATTTTTCAGAAATTATAGAAAAGGCAAAATTCGCCGTAGAAAATGGAGCAACTGAAGTTCATATCGTTGGAGGGCTTCATCCAGACTGGGATTTTGATAGATATTTAAACATTATTTCTGTAATAAGGGAAAATTTCCCAGATTTACATATAAAGGCTTATACTGCTGTTGAGATAGACTATTTATCCCATTTATCTGGTTTAAGTTATGAGGAAGTATTAAAAAAACTGATAGAGGCTGGTTTAAACAGCTTACCCGGTGGTGGAGCTGAAATTTTTTCAACAAGGGCAAGGAGAATAATAGCCCCATCTAAAATTGGATGGAAAAAATATTTAGAAATACATAAAACAGCCCATAAACTTGGTTTACACTCTACAACTACAATGCTGTACGGACATGTTGAAACAATAGAGGAAAGGGTTGACCATATGATAAAAATAAGAGAAGCACAGGACGAAACAGGTGGATTTACATGTTTCATTCCCCTTGCATATCAACCTGAAAATAACGATTTGGAAATAACAGAACATACAGCAGGAATTGACGATTTAAAAACAATTGCGGTCTCAAGGCTAATGTTAGACAATGTTCCGCATATAAAAGCCTACTGGGTAATGATTGGGGAAAAAGTGGCACAGGTTGCATTAAATTTTGGAGCCGATGACATGGACGGAACTGTCATGGAAGAAAAAATAGCCCATTTTGCAGGGGCAAAATCACCAACTCAGCAACAAAAGGAAAGGCTTATTAAATTAATTAAAGAAGCAGGAAAAATTCCTGTAGAAAGGGATACCATTTATAACCACTTAAAAGTTTATGGAGAAGATGAGACTGTATGAAACAAAAGAGCTTGGCTTAAAAAATTACCTGATAGCATTTTTTGTTCTGTTTTTAGTATTTATTGCATTTTTAGTCATTTTGATTTCTATTCCTTATCTCATCTTTCTC
>JALSSE010000415.1 GCA_026984415.1 Hydrogenothermaceae bacterium
AATTTAAAGGTTTACCGTGAATTGTTGTATTTTCATCTATACCGGCATCATAAACGTGTTTAGGTTTAAAATCAAGTAGTTTGTTTGAACTTGAAATAGTCAAATTTTGAACATTCTTATCTTGAGGTATATTGTCTTTTCTGTGTTCATTCAGTGTTTATTACAAGATATGTAAATTAAATCTTTATCCAGAATAAAAGGAATTCCCTTTTTATCAAATCCATCCGGATAACTAAATACCCATCTTTCCATATAAATTTTTAATCTGTTTTTCTTGCTTTCAAATCTCAATATACAAGGAAAAATAACACATCTTCCGAACCTGTTATCGGATTTGTCAAATTCCAAAGCTTTATTGAGTAACGATAGTGAGTCCATAACCATTACTTTACCTTGATTTAGCTTTGTGAAATCCATCTTTTTTGTTATCCTGTTTTTTAAAATAAAAACAGTATCTATTTTTTCCCCTTTGGTAGGGTCAGGTCTCAGTCCATCTTTACCCACTTGTTTAAAAAAAGGTGCTACTTTTAGGTCGTGAGAAATATCCCAATTTTCATTCATTAAGGTATTTAAGTCATTCACTATACTTTCGTCTTGTTTGTTATGACAAGAAACGATTAAAACGCTTATTAAAATGTATAAATATTTCATTATGGATAAGTTTTATTTTCAGTTGCATTAATAAATTTTTGGGTATATTTCATAAATGTGGTTTTACCAAAACCTGCTGTGCTTTCATAAGTGTAATTATAAGTGCCTCTTGCATTTCTTGTATCATTACCATCTTTATCTTTCCAATATTTTGTTATTGGTGCACCTGTAATTTTTAGACTACCAACATTCATTACATCGTGGGAGGAGTCTGTAAACAACAAACCTCCTGTTTGTCTTTTTTCATTTGAGTTAGTTGCTATATCTGTGCCTGCCCAAAAATATGCTCCGTTTGAGTAATTAGTATCTGACACAATTGCTCGTGCTACACCTTTTTGTGCGCTATTTTTTAAATTTATTTCCGTTGACGTTCTATATTTTCCCCTTGATGAATAACCAGCTACCCCGCTAGTTATTTGGTTAATAACTTCATTCCCTTGTGCTTTTGCTCTATTTCTTAATACACTATAAATTGCGGCAGATTCTTTCCAATTGCCATCTGTGCTTGCTTCGGCATAAACCGTACCTGTAATATCATCAAATTCGGAAGTTGTTAAATGTAAATTTACATTTTTTCCTTCTAACTCCGATACAGTACTATTGTATGCATCACAGTCTGTATCATATAAGTTTTGTAAATAATCCATTCCTGAACTTGTCATTGCCATAACTTGGTCTTTTCCGTCTTCAAGATGAGTTCTTTTACCGGTTTCAATATTAATAAAATCAGTTTCCACCCCCAACCCATTAACATCCACCAACCGAACAGGGTTGTTTGTTGCAAACGCATAAGGGCTTTGGAAACTGTATTTTTTGGTTTCGGGATCCACAGCAAAAAACCGCCCAACCCTAGGATCATGCATCCTAAACTTATAATTTATTGAGTTTCCAATGCCTTTTATTTCGTTGTCTTTTTCTTGCCCTTGGAAGCCATAAC
>JALSSE010000416.1 GCA_026984415.1 Hydrogenothermaceae bacterium
AAACTTTTTCATTAATCAAGAATTTTCTTTTTAAATTTATAAATTCTCTTTCACTTTCTGGAAGTTTAGAAAGAAAATTCTCGTATCTATTTATTATACTTTGGGTTGCGGAAATCTGATTTTTAATCTCATTTTTCATATTTTCAATAGCAAGCTTTATCTGTGATTTTAAGCTTTCTATTTTTTGTGTTTGTTTCTGTACATCTGGATGTAGTTCTGTAAATTCTACAAGTAATGCTGTTTTTTCTTCTATTGCTTTATTCAGTCTTTCTATTAGAGAAGATAAAACCGGGTCTGAAATTCCAAAAGATGCTATAGAAATTGTTTCCAAATTGTTGCTTTTTATTATATAGTTATAAAGGTTATCAATTAACCTTTGTTTTATCCTTAATTCTGCAAGCTTTTTATCAAATTCACTTAATTTTTGAATTGTGGTTTGTGCTTCACTACTGATGTCCATTATTTTGTTTGACTTTTTAAAATTAGTTAGTTTTACTTCTGCATCTTTTAAGTTTTTATTTATTTCCTTTAACTGTGAATCTATAAATTGAAGTTTTTTTGACGCTTCCAAAGTTTTTAATTCAATATTTTGCTTCATATACTGGTCTATGAGTGTATTTACAAATTCATAAGCCCTTTGGGGAACGTTGTCCCTGTATATGATTTTCAAAATGTAAGAATCTTTAGAGGCTTTTATCACGTCAAGTCTGCTTAATACGCTACTAACGACCCCTTCTTTTGTATTAAGTTTGAAAAAATACACATTTTTAGGAACATCGATTGTTGGTTCTACTTTTATTATCCCAAGTCCCAAATCTATCAATTCACCAAATTTATGAACCTGTGAATATCTAAAATCATCTTTCAGTCCAATTTTAGACAATAAACCTTCTTTTGCAATTAGTTTGAATTTATTATCCCCGATTGGTACTATCTGGAATATTTTACTGTAAATTTCAGGGTTTCTGACAGCGTAAACTTTTACTATAAAAGGACTGTTTTTGTAAAGTTCTTTATTTTTAAGTCCATCTTTTTGAAAATAGCTTACCTGATATCCTAATTTTTCTATTGCTTTTCCAACTAATGAACGGGATTTTATTATATCAATTTCTGTATCAATATTAACAATATTTCCACCTGTCAGTGCCGATAAAACTATATCTTTTGTTGCTGCACTTTGACTGGCTTCAGTAATTTCTATTTTTGAATCTGTTTGATAAAGGGGTGTGGTTATATTTATATAAAGTAATGCTAAACCTACAGACACAAGAAAAATTAGAATAACTCCAAGTTTATGGTAAGTAATAGGTCTAAAAAACTCTTTAATATCCGTTTCTTTATACTGTGGATTTCTTTCCATATTTATCTCTCTTACTGACTTAAATATTTTATCTGTACAAATGGTTGTAATATTTCACTTATTAACTGTAAAGGAGGTCTAATTTCATTAATTCTCACATTTACTTTTCTCATTTTGTTTGGTGGAACATAAACTATATCATTTGGCTGTAAAAAGAGGTCTGTTGCTTTTAGTTTATTTAAATTAGTAAGGTCTACATATTTAACTTCAGGGTTGCTCAGGTCTCCTCTTATAATCATCACCCTGTTTCTTAGACTGTAAATGTTAAAATCACCTGCCCTTGCTATTGCTTCTATCAAAGTCATTCTTTCATCAAATAAAGGAACATTTCCCGGTTTATTTACTTCTCCAAGGACATAAACCCTCTGATTTAGTATCTCAACATAAACCCTTGGCTTTTTCACGTATTTAGATAACTTTTCTTCAATTAAATTTTTTGCTTCTTCTTTAGTTAAACCAGAAACTTTTATTTCATCAATTAATGGTAAAGTTATTGTTCCCCTTGGCGAAACCAAAACACCATCCTGTCTTGTTGTATAAAAAGTTGCAGATTCTAATTTTCCTGTACTTAGCTCTGGATGTCCAAAAACAATAACAGAAACCCTATCACCAGGAGCTATTTTGTATTCATAGATTATTCTTTTAATCTCTTTTTTTTCTTCTGTTTTTGTAGTTTTAGACTTTTTTTCTTGAAATAAGGCGTAATTATCCTTTGTTGCACAGCCACTTATAATAAAAACATTCAAAAGAAATAATAAAAATACCTTTTTATTAAACATAACTTAGATTTCCTATTTTTAATTTTAAATAATACTACTTTCTTTTCCTTTACTTTTCAATAATTAATTAATTATTCGGTACATAAAGTTTAGAAATTAGAGGAAACTTCTCAATTTAAGGCTTAAACCTGAAGCTACTTTAGTAATGTTATGTGATTTGAACCCAATAACTCCCATGTATACAAATATATAAAATAGGATAAATAAAGCAGCTAAAGCTGTGAGTATAACAGTATGTTCTCTTAAGTAAATAGCCATAAAGTCAAATACTGCAACAGCACTTAGTATCAGAACCGTTGTTTTTGGATTTGATTTAACAACCCTTTTGCAAAGTAAAGAATGGAGATGTAGTTTATCTGCTTCCATTGCACCTTTTTTCATTATAAATTTTCTTCTGTATATTGAAAATACAACTTCCCAGATTGGGTATATTAAAATTAAAAGTGGAAACCATGGAGAAACTTCTGGATGTCTATTAACCAGTAAAATTGCAAGTTCTGCAAGGGTAAAACCTAAAAAGTAAGAGCCACCATCTCCTAAAAATATTTTTCCTAAAGGGAAGTTAAGCAGTAAAAATCCAAAAGTAGCAAAAATTAGAACAAATGCAATATAAACTAACTGCATATCATTGTATAAGTAAGCAACATAACCAAAAGATAAAAATGATAAAACTGCAACGCCTGCGGCCAATCCATTTAATCCGTCTATAATGTTGATAGCATTAATAACACCGACAACACCAAACAATGTGAATATAATTCCAATTATGAATGGAAGTTTAAAATAACCAATATCGTAAACAACAGCATCTAACAGTAAAATTGAAGCAACTGCTGATAAAATCATTATTCCCAATCTTATTTTAGGGTTTAAATCTTTTATTACATCCTCTAAAAAACCTGCAATAAAAGCTGGAACAGCAGACAGGAAAAATAGTAAAGAAACAGGAAGGTTAATCATACTTATTGAAGCTACAAATATACCGACACCTCCTGCCCTTGGAGTAGGAACATTATGTATACCATGGCTTTTTTTAGAATGGTCATCTATAAAAATATTTGTACGTTTAGATAACATCCATATTAATAAATTAATTCCGACTGCAATTCCTGATATGTATAGAACCTGTTCTAAGTGCATCACTAACCCTCCTACTACTTTTCTTATAGCTTTATATAGCAAGAAATGTGCCAATATGTAAGTTATTGATATAAATCAATTTTTATTTATAAGGATTTTTCTTAGTGTAAAAACTATTTACATCTTTATTTAGGTGAGTATTTGTAAACTATTGAATTTGAAGGAAAACTTTAAAAGTGTAAAATCTTTTTACAATGTAAAATTTTTTTACAGTTTTACACCTATTTCCAATGTTATAATACTGAATACTAAATAACTTAAAAGGTTTTTGTAAATGCTAAAGGTAGGGTTAACCGGTTCAATAGCAACTGGAAAATCAACAGTTGAAAGTATTTTTAAAGAGTTAGGAGTTCCAGTAATTGATGCAGATGAAGTTGTTCATAAACTTTTAAAAGAAGAAAAAATTAAAAATAAATTTGTTGAAATATTAGGAAATGTTTTAGATGAAAAAGGAGAAATAGATAGAAAAAAAGTAGCAAAAATTATTTTTTCAAATCAAGAAAAGAGAAAAGAAATTGAAAAGATAATACATCCAGAGGTTTTTAAATATATACAGAACTGGATAAAGGAAAAAGAGAAAGAGAATCATGACTTTGTTATTGTTTCAGTTCCACTTATGATTGAAACAGGAAGTTATAAAAATTACGATAAAATTATTGTCGTGTATGCACCAAAAGAAATTCAGTTAAAAAGACTTAAAAAGAAAGGAATGTCAGAAGAGGAGGCTCTTAAAAGAATAAATGCCCAGATGGATATAGAAAAAAAATTAAAATATGCAGATTTTGTTATTAATAATACAGGAAGTATTGAGGATTTAAGAAAGGAAGTTGAAAAAATTTACAAAAAATTAAAGGAAATTTCCAGAAACTACAACTGATTCAAAAACTCTTTTAATAAAGGGTTTGTTACTATTATTTCTGAAAATAAAGCATCAAGAATGTATAGAATTAAATGGATACCACAGATAAAAATAAAGAAAATAAAATCTTTTTTCATTGAAATTTTTATATCAAAAATTACTTTTAGTCCAACATATAAAAGGTACAAACTATATATTAACCCTACATTACTTAAAATTCTTAAGGGCTGGTAAATATCAACAATGTCAGACAACCAGATAGGGATATAAATAAATAAGGAAAGTTTAAAAGCACTATCAAAGTTTTTATAATTTTTAAAAAGTATAAAAATAAAAAATAAAAAGCTGGCTAAAATTAGTACAGACAGTAAGTCAAGAACATAAGTTGTTAATGAATATGTCAAAACTTTTTTAATAGGATAGTTTTCCTCTATGTAAAGGCTGTAAAAAGATAGGACAGGTCCAATCAAAGCAAATGTTAATCCGTAATTTAAAAATAAATCAACCTTAGATATTTTTAATTTAAATATCTGTTGCCACGTACTTTTAGGTTTTATAATTAGGTTAAAAGCTGTTTTGAAAATGGTCTTCATTTAAATAGAAAGGCAGGTTAAAACCTGCCGATTATTATTCTTCACAGAAAGGTCTTAAATATTTAGCCCTGTGGGGGTGTCTTAATTTTCGTAAAGCTTTTGCTTCTATCTGTCTTATCCTTTCCCTTGTTACACCAAATTTCTTTCCTACTTGCTCTAATGTGTACTCTGTATCATCTTCAAGTCCAAATCTGTATCTTAACACCTGCTCTTCCCTTTCTGAAAGCGTAGAAAGTATTTCTTCTAACTGTGTTCTTAATGCCTGTCTTAATACGTGGTTTTCAGGAGATAGAACTGTTTTATCCTCAATGAAATCTCCTAAGTGGGATTCATCATCATCACCTATTGGAGTTTCAAGGGAGATTGGTTCTTGAGAAGTCCTCAAGATTTTTCTAACTTTATCTGCAGGCATTCCTACTTTTTTAGCTATTTCTTCAGGGGTAGGCTCTCTTCCTAATTCCTGTATCATAGACCTTGAAACCCTTACAAGTTTGTTAATTGTTTCTATCATATGTACAGGGATTCTTATTGTTCTTGCCTGGTCTGCTATAGCTCTTGTTATAGCCTGTCTAATCCACCACGTTGCGTAAGTTGAAAATTTATAACCTTTTTTATAATCAAACTTATCAACTGCTTTCATTAAGCCAATATTTCCTTCCTGAATTAAATCTAAAAACTGTAGTCCCCTGTTTGTGTATTTTTTAGCAATTGAAACGACAAGTCTTAGGTTTGACTGTACAATGAGCTGTTTTGTATCATTAACTTCTTTTCTTCCTTCTTGTATTATGTCAATTACATGTTGGAATTCACCTGGAACAGTACCTATTCTTTCTTTTAGTTCATCTATTTCCTGTTTGAGTTTTAAAGTTTCTGTTCTTAATATTTCAAATCTTCCAAAAGAGAAACCATTCTCTTCTATTTTCTTTAGTATTTCAGGGTTATCGTAATTTCCTTCTAAAAGTGCATCTACATTTTCATCTATTCTTTTGATTCTTCTTATTCTTCTTTCATACTCTTTTTCTTTTCTTTTTAGCCTTGAGTATAGCTCTTTAAATTCATCAGCAATCTTGTCTAATTTTGTAAACTTTATATTTAAACCTTTTATAAACTTGTTTACTTTTGCGTGTTGTCTTAAAAATTGCTTCCTGCATTCTACATCTTTCTGGCATTCTAACATCTGATTTTCTATTTTTTTCAAGTCTCTGAACATTTTTGCAAGTTCAAGACCTTTGTTGATAAACTCTATTGTGGCTATGTCCATAACTTCGTTCATTATTTCTTCTTCGTCTTCGTATTCTGTTTCATATTCATCAACATTTATATTTATCAGGTCTTTAACTTTCATTTTTCCATCTGCAATTTTTGCCCATTCATCAAGTATTCTTTCTGTAAGAAAAGAAGTTCTTAAAAGTCCCCTAAATACTTTTTTTCTACCTCTTTCTATATCTTTTGCCAGTTTAATTTCTTCGTCTCTTGTAAGTAGAGGAATTTTACCCATTTCTTTTAGGTACAGTTTAACCGGGTCGTCTGTTTTTGACCATACATCATCAGAGAATTCTATTCCAAGGTAATCACTTTCTGCTGAAAGTTCTTCAGGTTTTCCTTCCTCAACTACGTCAATGTTAAGTTCATTTAAGTATTCAATTAAGGCTTCTAATTCATCTGATAAAAGTATGTCTTCATCGATTGTATCGTTAAGCTCTTTGTAGGTTACGTAACCTTTCTCTTTTGCTATCATTATTAAGCTTTTGACACAATCTCTTTCTTGAATACTCATAAAATTCCTCCTGCTAATTTTTAAATTTATAATTATTTGAAAGTTTTCTTTTTTCTAATATTTCTTTTAACAGGTCTTCTTTGTCAAAAGAGAGTACTGCTGTGATTTCTGCCTCTTCGTTAATCCATTTTTTGTGTAAAAGGTGTAGTGCTTCAATTGTTGCTTTTGTATCAACCTTTTCATAAAAGTTTTGAATTTCTTTATACTCTTCAGAATTCTCATTAATATTTTCACCTAATATTAAGTTAAGTAAATAATGAAAATATACAGAACCTTTTATTTTATCAAATTCAGAAAATTCTTTCAAAATTTTTTCCTTTTCATTAAGCAAAGTTTTTAAAATTAATCTTTCATTGTAAGAAAGGTACTTATCGTTATTTTTAACATTTTCTTCTGTCAAATCCTTTTTAGGTTTGGATTTAACCGTATTCAGAAGTTCAACAGGTATTCCTGTTATATCAGAAAGATGTTTTAGTAAAACACCTCTCCTCACGTTGTCTTCTATGTTCTCTAAAAGATTTATATATAAATCTATTATTTCTTTTTTCTTTTTCAATACTTTATCATCGTTTTCATACTCCTTTGAAGAGTACTCCTCTATCTTGTCTATAATGAACTGGAATATATCTTTAGATTTATTAATAAGTGAGTTTACTTTATCAAATCCTTTTTTTGCAATTGTGTCTGGGTCTTCTCCTTCAGGTAAGATACAGTATTTAACATCTAAATTTTCTTTTAATAAAATTTTTGAAGCTTCTATTACAGCTTTTTTCCCTGCATTATCTGAGTCAAACATTAAAATTACTTCTTCTGCAAATTTTGAAATTAATTTTCCGTGTTCTTCTGTAAGTGCTGTGCCAAGGGTTGCAACAACATTTTTTATTCCTATCTGGAATAAGGATAGTAAGTCAATGTATCCTTCGACAACAATAACTTTTTTAAGCTCTCTAATATAGTCTTTAGCCTCAAAAAATCCATATAAAACTTTTCTTTTCTGGTATATTTCTGTTTCAGGTGAGTTTAGATATTTTGG
>JALSSE010000417.1 GCA_026984415.1 Hydrogenothermaceae bacterium
AAAACCTTATGGAACTGGCAAAAATACTATCAAAAAGCGACAGTGAAGGAAAAGTTCAAGTAGGGCAAAAATACGCAAAAGCAAAAATAGAAGTTATTTTAGACCCATTATATGTTAGCTTACAGAGAAAAAAAGATATTTTATTCAGGGCAAATGATATAGCAAGGGCTTACGACCATCAAATAAAACAGGTATCTGTGACTTTAAGAGATGTAAAAAGAGATGTAATGATAATAAACTCTTTAGGTGAAACTGTTGAAGACGAGCAGACAAGGGTTGTATTTTTTGTAGAAGCGGTGGCATCTAATGGGGAAATTCTTTACAGAGGATACGAATCAACAGGAGGAGCAATAGGATACGAACTATTTAACGAAGATTACGTTAATACAATTGATTACGTGGCAACAAAAGCAGCAGAAAGGGCAGTTTTAGGACTTAAAGCAAAACCAGCTCCAGCTGGAATGTTTACAGTAGTTATTTCTTCTGAAGCTGGAGGTACTATGGTTCACGAAGCAGTTGGACATGGATTAGAAGCTGATTTAGTTAAAAATGGACTGTCTGTTTATTCAGGTAAATTAGGAGAAAAAGTTGCTTCAGAACTTGTAACAGTGATTGATGATGGGACAATTTCAGGTAAAAATGGAACATTTAACTTTGATGATGAAGGTGTTCCAGCACAGAGGAAAGTCTTGATTGAGAATGGAATTTTAAAAGGATATATGTATGACAGGTTAAGGGCAATGGAAGAAGGAATTGAATCAACAGGAAATGGAAGGAGAGATGGATATCAACATGTACCAATTGTAAGAATGACAAACACATTTATTGATGCAGGTAAAGATAATCCACATGACATTTTAGCAGATACAAAAGAAGGGATTTACATTGTAAAAATGGGAGGTGGACAGGTTAATACAGTAAATGGGGATTTTGTGTTTGAAGTTATGGAAGGTTATAAAATAGAAAATGGAGAAATAACTTATCCAATCAGAGGAGCTTCCTTAATTGGAAATGGCCCAAAAGCTTTACAGGATATTGATGCCGTTGGATACGATTTAGGCTGGGCAATAGGAACTTGTGGAAAAAGTGGTCAGAGGGCACCTGTTAGCGATGCCCAACCAACTCTAAGAATAAAACAGATGACAATAGGTGGAACCGAATAGTTATTTTTTGTTTTCAATCAAAACCTATTCCAAAAACAAATTTAAACTTTATAAAATTTTAGTCTTGCATTATCAAGTTTATTCCATATATTACCACCAACAAACAAACGGGAGGTTTTA
The DNA here is from genome assembly GCA_026984415.1 of Hydrogenothermaceae bacterium. The sequence continues at coordinate 1,284 of JALSSE010000417.1, forward strand.
AATTTATGGAAGCATTAGCTTGGATGTCTGAAAAAAAAGATAATGGAAAAGTTTTATGTAAAGCATGTGCACAAAGGTGTATTTTAGATAAAGGTGAATTAGGAATATGTGGGATTAGAAGAGTTGGTGAAGATGGAAATTTATACCTAACTACATACGGAAAAGCAGCAGCATACAACGTTGACCCTGTTGAAAAAAAACCTTTATTCCACTTTTTACCAAATACCCCAATATTTTCAATTGGAACAGTTGGATGTAATATGAGCTGTCAATTCTGTCAAAATGCAGATATTTCACAGTA
>JALSSE010000418.1 GCA_026984415.1 Hydrogenothermaceae bacterium
CCAATCTTGATTTGTTCTAAACAATATTGATTGAATCAAACTATTTTCAAGTATTGATAATTACCAACCTCTAAAAACTGCATGGCAGGAGTTACATCCCTTTATCATATCTGTCATTTTTTCTGCTGCTAATGATTTGTTTCCTTGCTTCATAAGTTCTTCTATTTGCTGTGCATTTTGTCTAACAATACCTTCTAATATTTTTAAAGTCTTTTCAAAGTTTTTAGTTCTTCTTTCTGGTCTTACATAATGGAGTAATCCTTCTTTTGGTTCAGGATATGTGGCAATAGTATGTGCTCCTTCTATTATCAACTCATCTTTATCCCACAAAAATCCTTTTAAAATTTTGTAAGTAGAACTTTCAAAAGCAGCCATTACATCATGGATTGTGTAATCTTTAGCTTCACTGTTCTGGATAAATAAAAATGAAAGAACTATCCCCACAATAACTGGAAATTTTTTCATGAGTTTCCTCCTTGGAAGTTTATTATTTGATATTCTTATATTATATATTATAAGTGTATAAATAATAAATTGGAGGTTGTTAGATGAATATTAAAATAAATGATTTTGATGCTCTTATAATTGTTGATATGCAAAATGATTTTATGCCTTACGGGGCTTTACCTGTTCCAGATGGAGATAAAATAGTCCCTACTTTAAATAAATATATAAAACTATTTTCAGAAAGGGGAAATCCTGTTTATTTTACCAGGGACTGGCATCCAGAAAACCATATTTCATTTAAAGGTTATGGAGGAATATGGCCTCCCCATTGTGTACAGGATACAGAAGGGGCTAAATTTCACCCAGATTTGTTTATTCCTTATGACAACAAATTTATTATTTCAAAAGGAGATTCAAGGGATTTTGATGCCTATTCAGGATTTCAGGGAACAATATTAGACGATTTACTAAAGGAAAGAGGAATTAAAAGAATTTTTGTCGGTGGGGTTGCTACAGATTACTGTGTAAAAAACACAATGTTAGGTGGTTTAAATTTAGGATATCAGGGGTTTTTATTAATTGATGGGATTAAAGGTGTTAATGTTAATCCAGATGACAGCGAAAAGGCTATTGAACTGATGTTATCAAAAGGTGCTGTTTCTATCCAGTTTGATAATTTAACTTAGAGGAATATCTTACCAAAAATAAAAATACAAAGGTGAAAGTGTTGGAATTTGAATATATTACAGAAATTAATAGAGGAAAAGAAGTTTTAGAAAACTTTAAAAATGACAAATTTCTTTACCTTGATACAGAAGTTGCAGTAAAAGATTTTAACAATATAGATTTTTTCAGTGATAAAGTAAGGCTAATTCAAATAGGAAATGAAAAAGAGATTTTTGTATTTGATATGTTTAAAATTCCAGAAATTGCAGAAGATTTAAAACCTGTATTAGAAAACAAAGGATTAATCGGACACAACATAAAATTTGACATTAAATTTTTAAAAACAAACTTTGATATTTTTCCAAAGACAGTTTACGATACAATGATAGCTTCACAGATTTTGTCTGAAGGGGAAAAAGAGAGACATTCCCTTGATGCTGTAAGTTATAGACTTCTTGACAACAAG
>JALSSE010000419.1 GCA_026984415.1 Hydrogenothermaceae bacterium
TACATCAGGTTATGCTAAAGAAAGATTTGTAGGATTGTTAAATCCAATAGAGCATAGGACTGATACAGGTTATCAGGCATTCCAGTCTATACTGGCATTTGTAAAAGGTGGTTTTTTAGGAGAAGGAATTGGAAATGGAACACAAAAACTAAGGTATATTCCTGAAATTCATACAGACTACATATACGCCCTTATTGGAGAAGAAACAGGATTTTTAGGTGCAGTTTTTGTTATTTTCATATTTATTGTAATACTCTATAGAGGAGTAAAAATATCACTGAAAAAAGAAGACAGATTTACACAGACTTTAGGTATAGGTTTAACATACTTGATAACACTACAGGCGTTATTTCATATACTTGTAAATGTCAGTCTTATGCCTTCAACTGGATTTACGCTACCATTCATAAGTTATGGAGGTTCTTCTCTACTTATGATGATGGTGTATGCTGGAATTCTACTTAGAATATCAAAAGAACCAGATAAAACACCTGTTTTTAAAGGAAGATAATTTGGGAAAAAAAGTTTTTATATCTGGTGGTGGAACAGGTGGACATTACTATCCTGCAATTGCAATTTCTGAAAAATTAAAAAACGAAAATTTTGAACTAATTTACATAGGAAAAAAAAAAGGAATAGAAGCAAAAAAAGGTTTTCCTTATGGAAAAAATATATTTTTTGAAATGGAAGGTATCAGGGGAAAGTCAAAATTACAAAGTATAAAAAATAGTCTGAACCTTATAAGAACAACAATTAACACACTAAAAATAATGAAAAAAGAAAAACCAGAATTTTCAATATGTTTTGGTGGCTATACATCTGTTCCTGTAGGCATTGCTTCTATAATTTTAAGGGTTCCACTTTATATCCATGAACAAAACTCAATTCCATCTTTTACAAATAGATTATTAGGGAAATTTGCAAAAAAAGTGTTTATTACTTTTCCCCAAACAGAAAAATTTTTTAAAAAATCAAAAGTAATTGAGTCTGGATTACCAATTAGAAAAACATTAAAAGAAAATCTAAACCTGAGAAAAGAAGAAGCAAGGAAAAAATTAGGAATAAAAAACAATAAATTTGTAATTTTTGTATTTGGCGGAAGTCAAGGTGCCAAAAAGTTAGGAGAGTTAACCGTTTCCCTTGCTAAAGATTTAGAAAATCTACAATTTATTCTTATCACAGGTAAAAATTTCAATCCACCAAAAGACAAACCAAAAAACCTAATAACTGTTGAATATACAGAAGAAATGCACAATTTTTATAAATCAGCAGATTTGGTTATCTCAAGAGCTGGAGCAGGGACAGTTTATGAGCTTATGGCATTTAACAAATACAGCATTTACATACCTTTTCCTTTTGCTGCTTCAAATCACCAGTACTGGAATGTTAAATGGTTGAAAGATTTAGGTTTTTCAGACCTAATTGAAGAGAAAGATTTAACACAAAAAGTATTAAAAGATAAGATTTTAGAGTTAGTTAGAAAACAGGAAAAATTAAAAAATATAAATTTAAAAAATTTAGTAAAATTAAATAGTGAAGAAATTATTGTAGACACTATAAAAGAGGAAATTGGTTGCTAAAAACATTAAAAAAAATTGAGTTTTCTGAAAATGTTGATTTAAAACATTTCTGCACTATAAAAATAGGAGGAAAGGGTAAGAAAATATACTTTCCAGAAGATATAAAACAGATTTCATATCTTATTCAAGAAGCCAATGACAAAAATACTCAATTTTTTCCTTTAGGAATAGGAAGTAATATAATTTTTGGTGATGGTTTAATAGATAAAGTATTTATCCACTCAAAAAATCTAAAAAAATTCAATTTCTGGGAAGAAAACGAATATGTATTTTTAGAAGCAGAAGCAGGGGTAAGCTTTAAAACAGTTGTAAACTTTGTAAAAAAATACAACCTTGAAGGATTTGAAAACCTGTCAGGGATTCCTGCAACTATTGGCGGTGCAGTTGCAATGAATGCCGGTGCATTTGGCTCTGAGATTTTTGACCTTGTTGAAGAAGTTAAATGGATTGATTTTCACGGGAATATAAGAATATCTGAAAAATCAGAAATTGATTTTGGATACAGAAATACCCAGTTCCAAAAAGGGTCATTTGTTTATTCTGCAATTTTAAAACTAAAAAAATCAGAAAAAAACATACCAGAAATTATAAAAAATCATTTATTAGAAAGAAATAAAAAACAACCATTAGATAAACCAACATCTGGCTCAACCTTTAAAAACCCTGAAAATTTCAGTGCTGGATATTTACTTGAAAAATCAGGTTTAAAAGGTAAAAGGATTGGCAATATTGGTTTTTCAGAAAAACATTCAAACTTTTTAGTTAATTACGGAGATGCAAAATTTAAAGATTTAATAGAGCTTTTAGAAACTGCCGAAAAAAATGTATTAGATATATTTAATATAAAATTAGAAAGGGAAGTAAAAATTGTTAGATAGTAAAGTTATTGAAAAAAAAGAAAAAGATTTTTTAAAAAATCTAAAAATAGCCCTTCTTTACGGTGGAACATCTTCCGAAAGGGGGATTTCTATCAAAAGTGGAAAAGCAGTTGAAAATATTTTTTTCAATCTTGGTTTAAACTACAAAGTTTTTGACCCTTTAAATAAAGAAACATTTGTAAACCAGTTAGTAGATTTCAACCCAGATGTCGTATTTATTGCCTTACATGGAAAAGGTGGAGAAGATGGGACTATACAGGGATTATTAGATTACCTTGGATTTACATATACAGGTTCAGGTTTAAAGGCAAGTGCTGTGGCTATGGACAAAGCATTAACAAAAACCATTTTAAAAGCAAATAATCTGCCTGTTCCAGAAGGGTTTGTTTTACATTCTGAAAACGAATTAAAAAAGATAAAAGAAAAAATAGATTTTCCAGTGGTTGTTAAAGCCAATAGCGAAGGTTCTTCTGTAGGAGTATTCATTGTTGAGAGTTTAGATGGTTTAGGAGGAAAAGTAAAAGATTGCTTTAAATTAGATAGTAAAGTGATAATAGAAAAATTTGTAGAAGGAAGAGAACTTACAGTAAGTATTCTAAATGGAAAACCACTTGAGATTGTAGAAATAAAAGTTGAAGATGGGTTTTATGATTATAAGAACAAATACATAACTGGAAAAACTAAGTACATATGTCCAGCTGAAATAGAAACAGACATTTATAAAAATTTGCAAGACCTATCATTAGAAGCTTATAATTTAATTGGCTGTAAAGGGGCTGCAAGGGTTGATATTATCTTAGATAAGAATTCTAATCCGTACATACTTGAAATTAATACAATTCCCGGATTAACAGAAAAAAGTTTACTTCCTAAAGCAGCAAAAGCAGCAGGTTTTTCATTTGAAGATTTAATACTGGAAATGGTATGGGGAGCTATAGATGACACGAAGACAGCGAAGAAATAAAAAAAAGAAAAAAATTAAATATTTTTTAGTATTTTTATGGATTTTTGTTTGTTCTATTTTTGGATACTTTGCACCAACAATTCCAGCTGTTAAAAAACTTGTTGAAATAAAAGAAGTTAATGTTTATGGCACAGATAAACTAAAAAAAGAAGATTTAAAAAAGATATTTGCTTCACAAAACTGGTTTTTTTTAAAAACAGATGAGGTTAAGAATAAATTAAAAAACTATCCATTTATTAAAGATGTTTATGTAGAGAGACTTTTTGTAGGAAAAGTAAACCTTAAGATTTTAGAAAGGAAACCTTTTGCCATCTTAAAATATAAAAACAAAAATTATATTATAGATAATGATGGTATAATATTAAATAGGGAGTACTATAGTAAAAATGAAATAAAAAAGTTAAAAGTATACGTTATCTTGAATGATAGAAAATTGAATAAAGAAAGATTAAAAGAGGTTTATAAAATTTACAGAACCTTTAAAAAACTAAAAATTAAAAAGTACATAGTTAATATGAGTCAGATAACCTGCATTTTGGACGATAATAAGATATTGGTCTTCAGTACAGAAGACTTAGACAAAAGTATAAGGAGAGCTATGGTTTTTTTAAAGAAAAAAGACATAAACCAGTTTAGTTACTTAAATTTCAGTTTTGATTCTATTGTGGTGGCAAGGAGATAAATATGGAAAAAGAAAATATCATTGTGGCTTTAGATATAGGTACATCTAAAGTTGCTACAGTGGTAGGTGATATTGACGAATTAGGAGACCTACACATCATAGGATTTGGAGAAGTTCCATCAACAGGCATTGAAAAAGGAATAGTTATTAAACCTAATGATGCAATCAGGTCAATAAGAGAATCTATTAATCAGGCAGAAACAACAGCAGGACTAAAAATCAACAGTGCAATAGTAAACATAGGTGGACCACATTTAGAATGTCAGAATGAAAGGGAGTTTTTAACTTTTAACATTTCACAAAAAGAAATAGACAACCACGATATAGATTCTTTAATAGAAAAAGTTTCATCAAAAATTTCAAAAGAAAATTACGAAATAATCCACATTTTACCTAAAAAATTTATTTTAGACGATGAAAACGAAGTTTTAGACCCAGTTAATATGATAGGTTCTAAATTAGAAGCAGAATTCCACATTGTTTTAGACAAAATAAACTCCTACCAGAACTTAAAAAGAGTAGTACAGGCAGCAGGTATAAAACCTGTTAACTTTATTGCCAACTCTATAGCTTCCTCAATGGCAACATTATATCCAGAAGAAAAAGATATGGGTGTAATTGTTATGGATATTGGAGGAGGAACAACAGATATAGCAATATACAAGGAAGGAAGTATTGAATACACAAAATCTTATCCATTAGGTGGGAATCAGGTAACAATGGATATAGCCCATAGATTTAAAATTTCAAGGGATGATGCAGAAGCGATAAAAAAAGAGTTTGGAATGTCTATCGTTGAAGGTGCAAATGCAAAAGAGATAATAGATATATACCCAAGAGGTTCTGAAGAACCTATCCAGATAGAAAGATACGAACTTATAGATACTATAGAAGCAAGGTTAAGCGAAATATTTGAAATACTAAAAACAGAACTTGGGAAAACAGGATATTTAGGAAAAGTAAATGCTGGAATTGTTCTTACAGGTGGAGTAGCAAACACTCCTTTAATAAGAGATTTAGCAGAAGAGGTATTTGGAATTGATGTAAGAATTGGAAAACCTAAAGATTACAGGGGGTTCAGTGATAAAATTGCATATCCAGAATACTCAACAACAATTGGAATGTTGACATTCCTGAAAAATAGCTCAAACTTTTATACAAACGAGATTGTAAATTCAAACCATTCATTGGATATGTTTAGTTTTGGAAAAAAACTTTTAGAAAAAATAAAGAATCTTTTTTATTGATGTTTTAGGAGGGTAACAAATGGAAAATTTTAACTACGATGCAAAAAACCCATCAAGAATAAAAGTTTTTGGTGTTGGTGGCGGTGGTAGTAATGCTGTTGCAAGAATGTTTCAAGAAGGACTTCAAGATGTTGAATTATACATAGTAAATACAGATTTACAACATCTAAACTCTTTACCAGTTCCAAATAAAATCCATATTGGAGAATCTATAACAAGAGGATTAGGTGCAGGCTCAAAACCAGAAATAGGAGAAGAAGCTGCAAGGGAAAATTTAGACCAGATAAAAGAAGCATTAGAAGACTCAGATATGGTTTTTATAGCTGCAGGATTAGGAGGTGGAACTGGAACAGGGGCAGTTCCAGTAATAGCTGAGGCAGCCAAAGAGTTAGGTATATTAACTGTTGCTGTTGTAACAAAACCTTTTGTGTTTGAAGGAAAAATAAGAGGTCAGATAGCAGAACAGGGATTAGAAAATTTAAGAAACAAAGTTGATACATACATTGTAATCCACAACCAGAGATTACTATCTATTGCTGGAAGAAATTTAGCTTTTGGTGAAGCTTTCAAACTTGTTGACAATATACTTTATAGGGCAGTTAGAGGAATTACAGACTTAATTTTAGCACCTGCATTAATTAACCTTGACTTTGCAGATGTAAAAACAGTTATGGAAAACAGTGGAAAAGCTCTAATAGGTGTTGGTAGCGGAAAAGGTGAAAACAAAATAGATGAAGCTGTAATTTCTGCAACTACTTCCCCACTATTAGAAGGAACATCCATAGAAGGTTCAAAAAGATTACTTGTTAATATTGAAGTTAGTCCTGATTTATCTTTCCTTGAAGTTGATGAAGCAATATCACAGATAAAAGAGCAAGCCCACGAAGAAGCTCAAATTATATTTGGTGCTTCCATTGACCATAATGCAGAAGATGAAATGAAAGTTACAGTAGTTGCTACAGACTTTGAAGGTGAAGAACAGGAAGTTAAAGCAAAAAGCAGTGTATTAAAAAGCAGAATGAAAACAAAATTACAGAAAGAAAAAGAAGACGAAATTCCCAAAAGACCGTTTATTACAGAAACAAGCTACGATGAGTTAGATATTCCAGCTTATATTAGAAAACGGAAAGGTGATATCAATTGATAATTGGATACGCTAATCTGATAACTTTATCAAGATTAGCTATCGTCCCTTTTTTAATTTATACAATTGAAAAGGACTATTACGTAATTTCAGGAACTCTTGTTTTATTTGCAATTTTTACAGACTGGTTAGATGGGATTATTGCAAGAAAATACAACGATGTAACCCAACACGGAAAACTATTGGACCCGGCTGTTGATAAGATTTTTACAATTTCTATAATTGCAGCTTTTATAGAAAAAGGTTATATAAATAGTTATCCATTATTTTTGATAGTAACAAGGGAAATGCTTGTAACGTGGATTAGAAGCGTGATGGTATCAAAAGGAACAGTAGTTTCAGCTTCTTATCTTGGAAAAGTAAAAACAACTCTCCAGATGTTATCTATATTTTTGCTTGCTGTTAACTTATGGTTGCCCGGTGTAATTACCCTTTGGCTATCAATTATAATTTCTTACATTTCTGGGTTTGAATACTTAAAAATGTTTTACAAGGAAAAAGCATGGACTTAACAGATATAAGAGTAATAATTTTTATATACCTTATAATAACTTATCTTATCTCTTCAATTCCTTTTGGGCTTATTGTAGGAAAATTATTTGGTAAAGATGTTAGAAAAGAAGGAAGTGGGAACATAGGGGCAACAAACGTAACAAGAGTTATCGGAAAAAAAGCTGGCTTTCTCGTTTTACTTTTAGATATGGCAAAAGGTTATATTCCTACTGCCTATGCATTTCACTTCTTCTACGGAGAGACAAAAATAATAATGCTAATTGCCATAATGGCAATAATTGGGCACTGTTTTTCTATATTTTTAAATTTCAAAGGTGGTAAAGGGGTTGCAACTGCTTTTGGTGTAATGTTAGCTATTTCTCCAAAGGCAACACTTATAATTGGTGGGATATGGATAGGTTCGTTTTTAGTATCTGGATACGTTTCCCTATCCTCAATACTTGCCTCTATACTTGCACCGATTATAGTTTTATATATTGAAAAAGATGTGTAT
>JALSSE010000420.1 GCA_026984415.1 Hydrogenothermaceae bacterium
CACCAGCTTTTGCTTCCCCAACCAGCTCTAAAACAACTGGATTTTCTTCTGTTGCTCCTTTTATATCTTCGTACTTAACAGCAAACCCATCCATACCGCTGTTATCTGCAGGAGGATTATCCCTATCTGCAATGATATCTTCTGCAAGAACCCTTCCTAAAACCTCAGTAAGAGCCTTTTTTTCTAAACCAATCTGTTTAACATTATCTAAAACAGTTTTTAAAGCCTCTATATATTTAATCATCCACTTCTCCTTTTGGATTTTTGTTGATTTAAATTTAAATTTAAATATATAAAACATTTTATAACAAAATCAGAAGGAGGATAAGGAGATGGGAATTGATTTCAGTAAAATAAAAGGATTTCTTTTAGACATAGATGGAGTTTTGTACGTAGGAAATGAAGTAATAGAAGGGGCAATTGAAACAGTAAATTATTTAAAACAGAACTACAAAGTGGCATTTATAACAAACACAACCACAAAAACAAGAAAGATGATTGCCGACAAACTAAAAAAGTTTGGCTTTAATGTAGAAGAAGATGAAATATTCTCAGCCCTTGAAGCTGTAAAACAGTTTTTAATTTCACAAAACAAAGGGGCATTTCTTTTACTAAAAGATGATGTTAAGTCTGAATTTAAAGGCATTCCTGCTAATCCTGTTGATTTTGTTGTAGTAGGAGACGCAAGGGAAAATTTTACTTACGAAAATATGAATAAAGCATTTAGATTACTTTTTAATGGTGCTGAATTGATAGCAGCTGCTAAAAATAAGTATTTTAAAGATTTAGATGGAGAATTATCCCTTGATTGTGGAGCTTATGTTGTTGGACTTGAATATGCAACTGATAAAGAAGCAATTCTGATAGGAAAACCTAATAAAGATTTTTTCCATCTTGCAGTAAAAAAATTAGGACTTTCTCCAGAAGAAGTTGCAGTAATTGGAGATGACATAGAATCAGATGTTCAGGGTGCAATAGATGCAGGATTAAAAGGTATTTTAGTAAAAACCGGTAAATTTACTCCAAAAGATTTAAATAAAGGAATTCAACCTGATTTAGTGATTGACAGTATAAAAGAAGTTCTTTCATTTATAAAATAAATTCAACTTATCTCTGTATTTCTAAATTTCCAAATTGATTTATATCAATGACACAAATTTAACTTTAATCGAATTTAATACTAAATAGTCTTAAATTAAAATCTATATTTCTGGAGGGTAGAAAATGCTTATAAAAAATGGAGAAATCCCAGATGTAGCCCTTAAAGAAATGAACGAAATCCACAGAACAGAAGTTGATATTTTAAACAAACTTTACAAAGCAATTGACGCTTATGAAGAAGGAAAAGCTTCTGCTGAGGTAATTGATGTTTTATTAGAAGAATTTATAAAAGATGTGCAGGAACATTTTTCATTTGAACAACAGCTAATGGAAAAGTATAACTTTTTTGCCTATCCAATCCATAGAGCAGAACACGATAGGGTTTTACACGAGCTAAAATCTATACAAAAAATATGGAAAGATGAAAGGGAAATTGATGTTTTAAAAAACTATTTAGAAAAAAATTTTGTACCTTG
>JALSSE010000421.1 GCA_026984415.1 Hydrogenothermaceae bacterium
TTTTCCTTTTGAACAAATTGAGAAACCTGAGAAATGTATTTTTGAATTTGTTTATTTTGCAAGACCAGACAGTATGATTTTTAATGACTGGGTTTATGAAATAAGGAAAGAAATGGGAAGGAAGTTAGCACAGGAACACCCAATAGATGCAGACTGTGTTGTTCCCGTTCTTGATTCTGGAATGCTTGCAGCAAAAGGTTATTCAGAAGAAAGTGGAATACCTTTAGAAATTGGGCTTATCAGAAACCATTATGTTGGAAGGAGTTTTATACAACCTACACAGGAAATAAGGGATTTAAGCGTTAAGCTAAAACTAAACCCTGTAAAACAGGTAATTGAAGGAAAAAGATTAATAGTTGTTGATGACTCTTTAGTGAGGGGAACAACAAGCAAAAAAATTGTTAATATGCTAAGAAAAGCTGGAGCTAAAGAAATACATCTTTTAATAAGCTCGCCTCCTGTTGTCTCCCCTTGTTATTATGGAATTGATACACCAACAAAAGAAGAACTGATTGCAAATCAGATGGATATTGATGAAATAAAAGATTATATTGGATGCGACAGCTTACATTACTTATCACTTGAAGGTATGATAAATGCCGCAGACCCTAAAAAAGGATACTGTACAGCATGCTTTACAGGAAACTATCCTGTCCTTTGAGGAAATAAAAAATGCCAAAAATAAAAGATGTACAGGAAAAAATAAAAAATGAAAATTTAGACTCTTTTTTCTTTTCAAGTCAGGCTAATGTTTTTTACTTGACTTATTTTCATTCCTCTAATGCATTTATCATTCTTACACCTTCCCAAAAAATTTTTATAACAGACTCAAGGTATTACGAAGGTGCAGTTGAAAAACTGAAAGATTGGGAAGTTATCTTACTTGGCAAAGGTGGAAAAAAAGGTATAGAACATTTAAAGGAAATTATAGACCATTATGGTGGAAATAAAATAGGTTTTGAAAAAGACAAAGTAACACTTTCCTTTTATGAAAAACTAATTGAAGGAAACCTAAAAGAAAGATTAAAAGGCTATGAAGGTTTTTTAGACGATATAAGAATTTTAAAAACTGAAGATGAAATAAATATAATAAAAACGGCTGTTAAACAGATAGATAACGTATTTAAAAAAATTATTAATGAAATCAAAGAATGTAAAACAGAGTTAGATGTTAGAAGAAAAATAATAAACTACATTTTTGAAGAAGGTGGAACAGGAGAAAGTTTCCCAGCAATTATTGCATCAGGAAAACACTCTGCAATTCCCCATTATGAAACATCAGATAGCCCAATTCTGTGGGACAATTTTCTTCTTATTGATATGGGCTCTGTTTACAAAGGGTATTGTTCTGATTTTACAAGGACTTTAATTTTAGGAAACGTTGACCCAGAACTTGAAAAAATATACGAAATCGTAAAAGAAGCCCATTTAGAAGCTACAAATATTGTAAAAGCTGGAATTCCAGTTAAAGAAATAGATTTGAAAGCAAGGGAAATAATAGATAAATATGGTTATGGAGATTATTTTATACATTCAACAGGACATGGAATTGGTGTTGAGATACATGAACCACCAAGGATTTATAAAGGAAGTGAAGAAATACTAAAAGAAAACACAGTTTTTACAATTGAACCGGGTATATATTTACCAGAAAAAGGTGGTGTCCGTTTAGAAAATATTGTTGTTGCAAGGGAAAACGGTGTTGAAGTTTTAACTCAAACTCCCTTAGACAAAGTTATTATCAGATAATTTGAAATTTTTTCGCATTTAACTAATTTTCCTGTATGAAATTTCAAGATATAAAATTAGAAATAAAAAACTTAGAAAAAATAGGTGAAGGATGGAGGGGAAGTATATTCAAAGGAAATTTCAAAGGTCAGATTCTATCATTTAAAGTCCCATCAGAACCAATCCATATCAGTCCTATCTTGAAAGAAGGGGAAATTTTAAAAATAGTTAATAAGGCAGGTATTGGTGGAAAATTAATTTTACAAGGTGAAGATTTTATAGCTTATAAATTTATTGAAGGGAAAGAATTAAGACACGTGATAAACGAGCAAAATGCAAAAAAAATACTTTCCCAGATTTTAGAACAGGCAAGAACTTTAGACATACTTAAAATTACAAAAGAAGAGATGCACAGATTACATGCAAATGTGCTTGTAAATAAAGATTTAAAAGTCTATTTAATAGATTTTGAAAGGGCTAAAAAATCAGAAAAACCAAAAAATGTTACCCAGTTTGTCCAGTTCTTAATTACTGGAGGTACACAGTATTTAGGAAATTTCAATAAAAAAGAAGCAATAAATTTAATGAAAGAGTACAAACAGAACCAGTCAGATGAAAATTTTTTGAAAATTAGAAAATTTTTTAACCTGTAAAACTAATTTTTTATCAGATGTTTTATTTTGTTGTATATTTGAATAGTAGCATCAGATTTATTTAAAGTATAGAAATGAAGACCTTTAACATTGTGATTTAGTAAATCTATACACTGGTGTGTTGCATACTCAATTCCAACTTTTTTAACCATCTCTGGATTATCTTCATATTTTTCAAGCTCTTTAACAAGATTTTCAGGTATTGTTGCACCACACATCGCAGCAAATTTTCTTATCTGTTTAAAATTTGTTATTGGCATTATTCCCGGAATAATAGGAATGTCAATTCCCTCTTTTCTTACCTTATCAACATACTCATAAAAATATTTATTTTCAAAGAACATCTGTGTAATAGCGAAATCTGCCCCTGCTTCGACTTTCTTTTTAAAATAATGGATATCTCTTTCAATATTTGGGCTCTCTGGATGCCCCTCTGGATAACAGGCAACAGCTATACTAAAATAGTCTCCAAAATTTTCTCTTATTAACTCAACAAGTTCATTTGCATAATGACATCCATCTTCAGGAATTTTAAAATTTTCCTGATTAACAGGTATATCACCTCTCAGGGCAAGAATGTTTTGTATTCCTATATTTTTGTAATCCTGTAAAATTTCAAGAAGCTCTTTTTTTGAATGTCCAATACATGTTAGATGTGCCATTACTGTTAATTTTGTTTCTTCGTGAATTTTCTTAACTATATTCCTTGTCCTATCCCTTGTACTTCCACCTGCCCCATAAGTTACAGAAACAAATGTCGGATTTAAATGTTCTAAATCTTTTATTGTTTTAAAAAGCTGTTTTTCAGCTTCTTCTGTCTTTGGTGGAAAAAATTCAAAGGATATACTCGTCTTTATCTGTTTTAAAATTTCTGAAATTTTCATGTTAATAGTATATCAATTTAGTAAAAATTTTGTTTAAAGTTTGCCTTTGAACAAATATTCATTTATCATTATTTCTATAAGCATATAAAAAATATAAAAAAATTATTCTCAGGAGGTAGAGTATGCTAAAAAATCACTTTTCAAAATCTGCGTTTATTTTTGGTATTTTAGCTTTTATAGCTAATTTTGGTTCAAACAGTTCAGAGGCAGCAGACCTGACAGACAAAACAATTGTTTCTCCTTATATCGGTACTCATACATTTGATGGTGAAAGAAACCTGAAATTCAGACCTGAATTTGGTATAGGATTGGAAAAATTTTATGGAGATTCTTTTAGTTTAGGAATTAGTGCTGGATATGTCCCAACAAAAAGCAGGGCAAGTGGTAGCAGAAAAGATATTTATACTTACAATTTATTTGCTTCACACTCATTCTACAAAAAAAACTGGGCTGAAAAACTGAAAATTCCCGTTAAAAATCTAATTCCTTATGTATCTTTCGGTATAGGTGGAAACAGAGCTGTTGGTATAAATGCAGGAGTTGGTATTAGGGCACTAAAAAATGATAGGATGGCATTCAAGTTGGAAGCAAGAGGATTTGAACTGTGGAAAGGAAGACACGACTTAGTTGTTTCTGCTGGTATTGATTATCTGTTTGGTGGTAAAAAACAACCTCCAGTTGTAGAAACTAAACCTGTCCCAAAGCCAAAACCAAAACCTAAGCCTAAAGCAAAAGTACCTGTTGTTTACGACAGTGATTTTGATGGTGTTCCTGATGACAAAGACAAATGCCCAAATACTCCAATGAGAGCTAAAGTAGATGCAAATGGCTGTCCATTAGACTCAGATAAAGATGGTGTTCCTGATTATAAAGATAAATGTCCATATACTCTATGGGAAGTGCCGGTTGATGAAAATGGATGTGAATATGATACAGATAAAGATACTATCCCAGATTACAGAGACAAATGTCCAAATACCCCTGCTGGCGTAATGGTTGATGATGACGGCTGTCCTTTAGATGCTGACAATGATGGTGTACCAAATGATATTGATAAATGTCCAAACACTCCTGCTGGTATGGAAGTAGATGCAAATGGTTGTCCAAAAGATTCAGATAAAGATGGTGTCCCTGACTACATGGATAAATGCCCTAATACCCCAGAAGGATACACAGTAAATAAAGACGGTTGTTTTGTTGCTGCTACTCTCAAAGTTTATTTTGACTTTAACAGTGCAAAAATCAAACCTCAATACTACCCAGAGATAGAAAAATTTGCTAAATTCTTAAAGAAAAATCCTAAAATCAAAGTGGAAATTCAGGGGCATACAGACAGTATAGGAAGCGATGAATACAATTTAAAACTTTCACAGAAAAGGGCTGAAGCGGTAAGAGATTTACTTATCAAAAAATACGGAATATCCCCTGACAGACTAACTGCAAAAGGTTACGGAGAGACAAAACCAATTGCTCCAAATTCTACTCCAGAAGGAAGAGCTAAAAATAGAAGAGTAGAAGCTGTTCTGATTATAGAAGTTAAATAAAATTATAATTTTGAGCCGACCTTTCAGGTTGGCTTCTTTAATTTAAAAAAACTTTTAGGAGGGTTAGAAAATGGATTTTAGCACACAGGGACTTATAGATTTAGCAGTCCAATGGGCTGTTAAGTTAGGTGGAGCAGTACTTGTATTCCTTATAGGTAAATGGATTGCCAAAAAACTTACAAACGTTGTAAAAAGAATAATGGAAAGGGCTAATGTTGAAACTACATTAGCTAAATTTTTAGGCGATTTAACTTATATTGGTTTATTAATTTTAGTAATTATTGCTGCACTAGGAACGTTAGGCGTCCAGACAACATCTTTTGTTGCTATTTTGGGTGCAGCCACCTTAGCTGTAGGTTTAGCTCTTCAGGGTAATCTCTCAAATTTTGGAGCTGGTGTTGTTTTACTCCTTTTCAGACCTTTTAAAGTTGGAGATGTTGTTGACGCAGGGGGAGCTTTAGGTTCAGTTGAAGAGATAGGAATTTTCAACACAAAAATGAAAACACCTGATAACAAATTAGTAATTATTCCAAACTCAAACATTGTAGGTGGAAACATTACCAATTTTTCTGCTAAAGATACAAGAAGAGTTGACCTTGTTATCGGAGTTGGGTATGAAGATGATTTGAAAAAAGTTAAAGAAGAACTGTGGAATATTTTAAATTCTGATGAAAGGATTTTAAAAGACCCACCACCAACTGTTGCTGTTTCAGAACTTGCAGATAGCAGTGTCAATTTTGTAGTCAGACCTTGGGTAAAATCAGGAGATTACTGGGGAGTATACTTTGACCTTTTAGAAAGAATTAAAACAAGATTTGATGAAGTTGGAATTACAATTCCTTATCCTCAGATGGATGTTCACCTAAAAAAAGAAGATTAATACATAAGGGGGATATCCCCCTTTAATTTACTTCTTCGTGCATATTATTAACCCAGAGGTAAGCCTCCATTTCAGCATTAAGTAAATCATTTAAATCTAAATTAAGTTCATTTACAATTGATTTTAAAGAATCAATATCTGTTTCTTCAATTTGTTCTAAAGATTCTACTATTTTAAGAAGGCTGCCAATCTTTCCTTTTCTTTCTAAAAGGGCTTCTTCAATATCTTTACTTAAGTTAAGTTCCTTTACAATATTTTTTAAATCTAAATTAAAAGCAGTATCAGATAAAGATAAAACACCGGTAAGAAAACTTTCTTCAATTTCTTCCTGTGTGAAATCTTCCATCTTGGTTGCTAATATTTCCATAACTTTTCCACGGATTGCCGCAGTTTCTAAAAGCGGATTTTGTTCTGTCTGAAAATCATCAGACTGGTAAAGGGCAAGAAGCGTCCATTTAAGTAATTCTTTTTGACCTAAAAGTGCCAATGCATGTTTTATTGAAGTTATTTTATTTCTAAAAGAAAAAGCAGCAGAATTTACGTATTTAAGTAATTTCAAACTTAAATCTGGGTTTTTCTTAAAAGTTTCCTCAATAGAGTTTAAATCTTCAAATTCTTTTAGCTTCGTATATAGCTCTATTAATGCAGTCTTTGAAACATCAATGGTATTTTCTTTTATATTTTTTGGTTTTGCATAAAACATACCTTCAAATAAATCAAAACTCAAATCCTTTAATTCATTAAACTGGTCTTTAGTTTCTATATTTTTTGCAACTTTTTTGCCCTGAACCATTTCTAATAGCTCAAGACTTCCCTTTAATTCAGGGATACTAAAATTTCTGACATCTAAAAATATATAATCAACAAAGTTATAAACAGGAAAACAATCTTTACTATTAAAATAGTCTAAATACACTGAAAAATTAGCTTTTTTAAACTTTTCAATATAATGCATAACATCTGATTTAAACCAGTCTTTTCCAAGTGTAAAAGCCACCCTTTCCTGTGGAAATAATTTTAGAATTTCACTGTCAGCTATTTCTTTAGTTATTTCAAAAAAACCTTTGTTTTTTCCAATTATTTTATGTATGTCTATTTCTGTAAACACTTTTGCTATATCATCAGGATTTAAATCCTGACCATCTGACCTTTTTAAAAAAACATGATATCCGTATATCCTTAGCTTTTTATCTAAAATTGGTTGCCGACTTATAATTATTTCGCTCATCTGATTCCCTGAAGGTTTTAAATATTTTTCGGCAACTTTTATTCCTCTATTAGCTTTATTCTTTTTAATGATTTTTTTTCTGTATCTAAAACAAGTCCCTGAAATACAAGTTTTCCTTTTGCTACTTTGTATTTTGCAGGCATACCTGTTAAAAATTTATTAATAGCGTCTTCTTTTTCCATTCCTATGACAGATTCTAATGTTCCTGTTAATCCTAAATCTGTAATATAACCTGTCCCTTTTGGTAAAAATCTTTCATCTGAAGTCTGAACGTGGGAATGGGTACCAAAAACAAGGTCTGCCCTTCCATCTACATAAAATCCAAAAGCCTGTTTTTCAGAAGTGGCATCCCCATGAAAATCTACAATCAGATAATCTACATTATCTTTTATTTTTTCATATATTTCATCAAATTTTCTAAATGGACAATCAAGAGGAATGCCCATAAAAACTCTACCCATCAGATTTACAACTCCAATTGTCTTACCTGATTTTTTATAAATTCCAT
>JALSSE010000422.1 GCA_026984415.1 Hydrogenothermaceae bacterium
CCACTTATGGGAAGAATTTGAACCTTTTTCCAAAGATACAAACAAAGTAGACTTTATTCTTTCTAACATAAGATTACTGTTTCCAAACTATACTATCAGTAGATTAAATCATAATATGGATATAGAAAACCTATTTCAATCTACTTTGATAAAGTAATAAATACAGTTTAAGGAAGGTATCTTTTGTACTTTGGTTTAATAGCCTCATAATGCTTTTTATAAATCTCAAAGTAGAAATTATCACTATCTTCATCTACAATTTTTGCACCAAACCTTTGATGAAATTTAACAACTTTTTTATTTTCTTTTCTTACATCAAAATGACACATATCAAATCCTAAATTGTAAAAACCTGTTTCATATATATTTAGTGCAGATTCAATACCTGCATATGTAGGTGCTCCATCTTTTATAATCCAGCTTCCCCAACAAAAAGATTTTTTTCCATTTTTGACCGTAAAATCATACATTCTTACAGCACCTATTTTCTCTTTAGAATGTTTGTCTATAATTAAAAAGTAGTACTCTTCTCCTCTTTTTTCTTTTATTTTATAGTTTTTTAAAAACTCTTGATGTTTTTTGAAACTACCTGTAGGAGATAAAAACTTCCCTTTACTTTTTCTTAAATCATACAAAAATTTAGCATCTTCTAAAGACACTGTTCTTAAGATTATATTTTTACCCTGAATTTCCATATTTTATCCTTTTACAATCCTTAAAAATTCAGTGTATTCTCTTATATAATCACTTTCTCTATAAAAATCATCAGTTAAAACCAAAAGGACACAATCATGTGAAAAATCAAACATCTCAATCCAGATAAGATTATCTATATAAAGACCCTCGTCTGGAGAATTCAGTTCTATGATTTCTCTTTCATAACCATTGTCCAGCTTTATTTTACAGCTTCCATTTACACATATTAAAATCTCTTTTAAATTTTTATGAGCATGTTTACCTCTTGATACTCCTTTTTTTGTACCAAAAATATAAAAAATTCTTTTAATGTCAAAAGGAATATTCTTCCTATTTTCTATTGGAATTAAAGAACCCCTATAATCACCTTTTATTTCAAACTTAATTTTCTTTGCTAATTTTGGAGAAAGATTAATCAAATTTGTTTTTTTCTGAAATTCTTTTACAGGCATCTTTTTATCCTTTATGAAAACTTTATATGTTTATAATCGGTAAAAAAATATTTAATTTTATACTTTATATTCTTAAATTAAATTCCGAAAACAGTTTTGATAACTATATCTATTAGGCATAAAAGTTGGGAAAAAGTTTAGTTTCAGTAATTGTACCTGTATATAATGGAGAAGAATTTATAAAGGAAGCTTTAACAAGTGTATTAAATCAGACATATGAAAATATAGAGCTTATAGTTGTAAATGATGGTTCTGTAGATGCATCAGAAGAGATTATTAAAGAAATGGAAAAAGATTTAAAAGAAAGATTTATAGATTTTAAATACTTTTATCAAGAAAACAAAGGAGTATCATATGCTGTAAATAGAGGAATATCAGTCTCAAATGGAGAATATATAGTTACTTTAGCTCAAG
>JALSSE010000423.1 GCA_026984415.1 Hydrogenothermaceae bacterium
TTAAAAGGAAATATAGTAGAAGTGAGAACCCCTTCTATTTCTGCTGGATTACTTTTTGATTACATCTTTTTTATAGGTATGAATGAAGGTGATTTTCCATCTCCAATAAAAGAAAATCCTATTTTAGACGATGTTTTAAGAGAAAAACTTGAAAACATTGGTTTTCCAAAGTTAGACAGTAGCTACTGGCAGCAGATTTTGGTATTTATGAGCGTTTTTAACTCATCTAAAAACGTGTATGTCTCCTTCAGAGATAAAGATGAAAAAGGAAATGATTTATCCCCTTCAATAGTTGTTGAAGAACTTTTAAAATACCAGTTTGGTAAAGATTATTTTAATGGAAAAATAGAATTTACAGATGAACCTGAAAATATATTTACCTATAAAGAATATTTAATTGAAAACTCAAAGGATTTGATAAACTATTTTGAATTTTTAGAAAAATTAGTAAATGCCTATACTAAAAGAGAAAATGAAAATTTATCAGAATTTGAAGGAAAATTAAAAATTCCAATTTATGAAATAAAGTATTTAACACCTTCCAAAATTCAAAACTATTCAAACTGTCCATATAAGTTTTTTATTGAAAATGTTTTAAATATTGAAGTTGTTAAGCCTCCAGATAAAGAAAGAATTTCAGCTGATAAAGAAGGTTCAGTTATACATAAAATTTTAGAATTAACTTACAAAAACCATGTAATTGGTAAAACAGTAAACTATTCAAATATCAGTAATTTTATTGATAAAGAATTTAAAAAACGATTTGAACCTTTAATTGCCGAACTAAAACCGTCTTCGCAGATTTTTGAAATGAAAAGGATAGATAGTGTTAGAAAAAATATTTTAAGGTTTATAAATTGGGATTTAAATAGGCTTAAAGAAAATAAATTTCAGCCAGAGATGTTAGAAACAAAGAAATCAATTAAAGTAAAAGATTTTATAATTTCAGGAAAAATAGACAGGGCTGATAAAGATGAAAATGGATACTATTATGTTTACGATTACAAAACAGGAAAACAAAAAGTAGATAACCTTGAAGAAACTCTAAAGAAAGGAAACTTTTTACAACTTTACCTTTATAAAAATTTTCTTGAAACTGAAGATAAAGAAGTTAAAAAAATCGGTCTTTTCTTTGTGAAAGAAGCAGAAGGCCAAATCGAGAAATCAACAGAAGTTTATGAAGAATTAGAAGAAAAATTATCTAAAAATTTAAATACATTCCTATCATTAATGGAAGATGGATACTTTACCCCTTTTTATAATTCAGAAATGTGTAATTACTGTGATTTTATAGATTTTTGCGAAAGAACTACAAATGAATATTTAGAAGAAAAATCAAAGAAAGATGATTACTATTTAAAATACATAAAAATTAAAGATGGTAAGGCAGATTAAAGGTTTACATCAAATATTTCTTTTATCAGTTGTTTCATACGGTTAACCATCTCTTTGACTATTTTATCTTCTGTATTCTTTTCAAGGGCTTTTGCCATTTCTGAATAGTACCATTTCTGTTTTTCTTTACCCCTCTGAAATCTATGCCAGAAATTTTCCCCATAAA
>JALSSE010000424.1 GCA_026984415.1 Hydrogenothermaceae bacterium
GTTGTCTCCCAACTTCTGTTGAAATCCAGCCAAGCTCGTTTGCTATAAACGGAAGTGGAATAGATAAAACTAAAATCCATAAGAAACCTTTACTGTTATATAAAGTACCTTTTTTTAGTTTCCAAAGACCAACTAAAACAATAAATGCAAAATAAAACCCTAAATAGACCATTAAGTGAAAAGTTGTAAATACTAAAGGTATAGATGGTAATTCTTCATAAGAGATATTCATGGCTTTTGCTTTAACCTTTGCTTCTATAAGCTGAGTTTTAATTTTTTCTTTCTCCTCTTCCAAATTAGCTTCTTTTAGTTTCTTTTCCAGCAAAGCTACTTTACTTTCATACTCTTTTGCTTTGTGTTTATATTCATTTATTAAGTCATTTACTCCTTTTACTTGAGCATTTGGATTATGATAGGAGAGAATACTCAGTAAACAAGGTATTTTTAAAAGCATTTTACTTTCCCTTTTTTCTTGGTCAACTATTCCAAAAAGGTCTAAAGATGCACATTTTTCTGTTTCAAATTTACCTTCAAACATAGCCAGTTTAAGAGGCTGGTGTTCTGCTACAAGCCAACCATGAATATCTCCAAAAACTATCTGGATAATAGAAGCAATAGCTGTAAAAATAAGACTAAGTTTTAAGCCAAGTTTTGCTAACTCTACATGTTTCTTTTTAATCAGGTAAAAAGCTGTAATGCCCATTACAAAAAATCCAGCTGTTATAAAGCCTCCATCTACAGTATGTAAAAATCTGATAATTGATGTGTGGTTTAAAGCTGCTGCTAAAAAATCTGTAAGTTCTGCCTTATACCTTGTGGAGTTTCTACAAGTTTAAATCCTTCTGGAGTTTGCTGCCATGAATTTGCTATTAGTATCCATAATGCAGAGAGAGAGCCCCCAATAGCAACCATCCATGCAGATAGTAAATGAATTTTTTCTGAAACTCTACCTCTACCAAAAAGAAAAATTCCCATAAATGTTGATTCCAAGAAAAATGCGGTTAATCCTTCAAGAGCAAGAGGTGCCCCAAATATATCGCCTACAAGTTTTGAGTATTCTGACCAGTTTGTACCAAACTCAAACTCCATAGTAAGACCAGTAGCAACACCTACAGCAAAGTTTATTGCAAAAAGTTTCATAAAAAACATAGACAGGTCATCATAACGCTTATCTCCAGTTTTTATATAAAGAGTTTTCATTATGGCTATTAAAAAACCAAGACCTAAAGTGAGAGGTACATATATAAAATGAAAAAAAGCAGTAAGACCAAACTGCCATCTTGCAAGGGTAAGTGCATCCATATCTAACCTCCGTTTAAATTTAAGTTTTCATAGTCTCAATTAGTTAGTATTTACTAACAACTTAAATAATATAAAAAAGCAAAATAGAAATTCAATACCTTTTGAAGAAAATTTTTTTATGATTAAGTAGAAAAAAATAATCAACGAATATTGAGAAATATTAAATTTTGAATTATCTTGACAAATTTTAAGAACAATTATATATTATTGTTTTGCTACAGGGCTCGTAGCTCAGTTGGCAGAGCAGACGGCTCATAA
>JALSSE010000425.1 GCA_026984415.1 Hydrogenothermaceae bacterium
ACGAAGGTGGAGTAGTAAGATTAGAAGGTGAATTTTTACAAAAACATAAAGATGAAATAATTAATCTGATTAGGAATATTGAAAGAAACGAAATGGCTTATAGACCTTTAGAAAGAATTATTGAGATAAAAGAAGAAGATGGTGGATTAACCATCACAACAACCTATGAACATTTAGCAAGAAGGATTGGAGAAGCTGTACACAGAGCTTACAAAGGTGATTTAAAAATGCAGTATCCTGAAGGTTGGAAATATATTAGAGTTTACTGGAAAAGAGACTAACAATTAAAAGGTGGGGGTTTCTCCCACTTTTTACAAGATAAAATGGAATTTAAATTTCTTGCTTCATATTTACTGATTATAATAGCCCTTATCTATTCTTATAAAGAAAAGTTAGGAATTGAAAAAGATATATTTGTTAACTCAATAAGAGCCTTTATCCAGCTTTTAGTATTAGGGTATATACTTGTTTACCTTTTTAAATTAAAAAATCCTTTTGAACTTTTAGGTGTTTTATTTTTTATGGTTTTATTCGCCACATTTACAGCTCAAAAGAGAATAAAAATAAAACATAAAGGTTATATAACTGCTTTTTTATCCATATTTATTTCATCTTTTATAGTTTTGTTCTCTTTAATATTACTAAAAATTATAACTTTTAAACCTAATGAAATAATACCTGTTGGTGGGATGATTATAGGGAATTCCTTAAATATATACACATTAACAGTAGATAGGTTGAAAAGTGAAGTAAAAAATACGATAACTATTATAGAAGGAATGGTAGCTTTAGGAGCTTCTTTAAAAAAAGCTTTACACATACCTACAAAAGAGGCTGTAAAAGCAGCTTTAATTCCAACTGTTAACAGCCTTCAAACAGTAGGTATAATCCATATTCCGGGAGTAACAACAGGAATGCTTTTGGCAGGTGCAGAACCATTAACAGCAGTATCTTATCAGCTGGTTATTATGTATATGATGGTTGCAGTTGCACTTTTTACAGGAATATTTACAATTTTATTTTCTTATAAAAAAATAGTAAGGACAGTTTTTTAATGGAATTTATATATAACATTTTATACCTGATTTTCATAATTATCTTCTTACCAATCTTTTATATATCAACAAGAAAAAAAGGATATGAAGCAGGTTTAAGGGAAAGGTTTGTAATTTACGATGACCAGTTAGAAGGGAATGCTTTATGGTTCCACTGTGCAAGTGTAG
The DNA here is from genome assembly GCA_026984415.1 of Hydrogenothermaceae bacterium. The sequence continues at coordinate 1,224 of JALSSE010000425.1, forward strand.
GAGAAATAAACACAATTTTTCCTTTAATAGAAAATTATTCAAAAAATTATAAAATTTTATTAACTGTTTCTTCACCAAGGGGAAAAAACTACGCATTAAAAAAAGTACCGTTTGCAAAAGTTAGATATTTACCTTTTGATTTTGGTTTTTTAATCAGAAAATTTATAAAAATTTACCATCCTGAAGCTTTAATAGTTGCAGAAGGGGAATTCTGGTTTAGTTTTATAACAGAAAGTTCAAAGCATATGCCTGTTATTTCAGTAAACACAAGAATATCACCAAAATCATTTAAAAATTACAAAAAATACCAATTCTTTTACAAAAGGTTATTTAATTCCTTTACAAAATTATTAGTCCGTTCAAAACAGGATAAACAATTTTTAGAAGAACTCCTTGATGACAAAGAAAAGATAGTCGTATGTGGAAATATGAAATTAGTTTCTTCTTCTATTAAAAAAGAAATAGAGTTTGATAAGGACAAAAGAAAAGTAATAATTGCCGGCAGTACCCACTATCCAGAGGAGGAAATAATTCTTAAGGTTTTCAAAAGCCTAAAAAAAGAAATTCCAGAACTGACCCTTGTTTTAGCTCCAAGACATTTAGAAAGGTTAGATGAAGTTAAAAATTTAGTTGAAAAATATGGATTTAAATACGACTTGAGAACAGAAACTAAAAAAATAAAAAATGATGTTTATATAATCAACACATTAGGAGAGCTTTCAGGTTTTTATAAATATGGAGATGTTGTTTTTATTGGAGGAACTTTTGCAAAAATCGGTGGACATAATATTTTAGAACCTGTATTGGAAAATAAACCTGTTGTTATAGGTCCTTACTATGAAAAAATAAAAGATATCTACGAAGAATTAAAAAAATATGGGATTGTTATTTCTGTAAATACTGTCAAAGAATTAGAAGAAGAAATAAAGAGATTTTTAAACCACGAACCATTTAATATAGACCTTAATCAAAAACAGAAAGAAATACTTAATTGTTATTTAAAAAATATAAATGAAATTTTAGGAGTTTTAGATGAATGAAAAAGAAATGATAATTTTTGCAAAAAAATCTTATATATCTGAAATAAATGATAATGTCCTTTATATGACTTTAGCTGAAAATGAAAAAGACAGCTATTTAAAGGAAAATTTAATAAGAATTGCAAAAATGGAAGAAAAACACGCAAACTTCTGGAAACATTTTTTAGAAGTAAGAAACGAAACAGTTCCAAAAGCAGTAATTGACTACAAAAAAATTAAATTTGCCGCATTTTTACAAAAGTTTTTAAACCCAGCTATTATAGTTTCCTTTTTAGAATTAGGAGAAGCAAGTGCAGTAAAAGCTTACTACCAGTTTTTAAAAGAAACTAAATTGGAGGAACACGAAGAAAAAGCTTTAAAAAATATCATTTTAGATGAATTAGAACACGAAACATTTTTTAAATCTGAATCTGAAAATGTTGGTATATCAAATATCCGTGATTTTGTTCTTGGAATGAATGATGGTTTAGTTGAAATTCTCGGAGCTGTTACAGGTTTATCGGCTGTTTATGTAAATAATCCACTTATTGTTGGAGTTAGCGGACTAATTGTTGGAATTGCTGGCGCGTTATCTATGGGAATTGGAGCTTTTATTTCTGTAAGGTCACAGAGACAGGTAAATGAAGCTGAAAAGGAAAAATTACAGATAATATTTGATATTGCCCCTGAAAAAGCTGTTGAAACATTCAAAGAAAAATTAAAAGAAAGTGAAATTCCAGATGAAATTGCAGAAGAAGTGGCAGAAAAATTAGGTAAAAACAAATCGGTTTTATCAAAACTACTCTTAAAAGAAGACAATGAAAACGAATTAAGGTCAGGATTATTTACAGGATTTGCCTATCTCTTTGGTGTGTTCTTCCCTGTAATTCCGTATTTTATATTCCCATCATCATTAATAGCTTTACCATTTTCTATTTTGTTTGCAGGTTTAGCCCTATCAATTGTTGCTTTATTTATAGCAATGATTTCAGGCTTATCTATAAAGAAAAAAGTCATGGAAATGGTTGTATCAGGCTTCTCAGCAGCAGGAATAGCTTATGCCTTTGGTAAACTTATGCAGTCAATCTTTGGAATAGATATTTAAAAGTAGTACATTCCACCAAAGTTAATAAAGATAGAGTCTTTTATTTTTTTTAAATTTAGGAACTGGTCGTACTGTTCTCCTTTGTAGTATTTTCCATTAAAAGAATATCCTATAAAACCTGTAATACCAAAGCTGTGGTTAAGATAAAATGTAGGTCTTATTCCAACTGTCTTCATTTCATAAAACAGGAGTTCATCTTTATTATCCCTGTGGGCTAAATAGTATGTATATAGCTTAATTTTACCTTCAAAACTCAAAACTAATGGTCGTAAGGGATGGTAGATATAAGAAACTTTCAAATTCCTTACAGGAAAGTAAGTTATCAAAAATGAATTTTTTTTGTTTATCTGGTAGTGGAGAACAAAAGGAAAAAGTAAATAAATATTTTTTGATTTATATTTGTAATAAACAACAGGCAAGGGGAAACCACCTAAAAAAGAGCTTATAGATTCGTAAAATAGACCAAAAATCAAGGAGTGTTTTCCTTTTTCCCAGAAAGTCCATCCACCGTTAAAACCTAAGTTTAATGTATCCTTACTGTAAAAAGGTACATCTGTATAACTATTTAAATAAAACTTTAACCATTTTTTTTCAGTTTCCCCTGAAACTGTGTACTTTATTTTATAAAGGTCAACTGGGAAATAATCTGTATTTCCTGTATTTCTATAATCAAAATAAAACGTATGCTTCCATTTATATCCCCACTTTTTCCCGATAATGTTTGATATTTCAAAATCAATCGTTTTTGTTTCAAAATTTAATGATGGAAGGTAGGATAACTTAATCTGTACACTATTTTTATCTGCAAATGGATTAGCAAAGGTTTTTAATGTAATAAATAATATAATAAATAAAGTTATTTTTTTCATAGAAAAACTTCCCTCCATTTATAGCTTACACTATCAATTATAAATTAAATTAGACAAACACTTACTTTAACTTGCTAAAATTCTTTTAAAAGATTAAAATTTTATAACACTGTTTTAAAAAAAAATAATGGGAGATAGATATATGTCCTGGATAACCATTGATAAAGCTAAAAAACTTGAAGAAAAATTTGATTTTGTAAAAGTTGGAGAAAACGAAAGGTTTGTATCTGTAGAAGTTCCAAAAGAGAACCTTATACAATTTTTAAAGTTTCTAAAGGAAGACCCTGATTTCTCCTTCAAAATGTTTTTAGACCTGACTGTTATAGACCATGGAGTTAAAGAAGACCCAAGATTTCAGGGGATTGTAATCCTTTACTCTCCAGAATACAAGGAAAGGATAATAGTAAAAACATGGGCAACCCATGAAGAATTACCTACTTTGACAACTTTATGGTCTGCTGCAAAATGGGCTGAAAGAGAAGCATGGGACATGTTCGGAATAAAGTTTGAAGGTCATGAAAACCTTGTCAGGATGCTTCTATGGGAAAACTACCCTTACCACCCTTTAAGAAAGGATTTCCCAATTAGAGGGATAGAAGATGTTGAACTACCTTCTTTAAATGAATCAGAAAGGGGAGACCAGTTAGAAGGTTTATTTAATTATTCAAGAATGCATACAGCTCTTCCAACAATGGAAGATTTAGAATATACGCAGAAAAAAAGGATGCCTGTTAAAAAATCACAGATAGTTTTAAACTGGGGTCCTTTACACCCAGGAACCCATGGAACTATATGGTTTCTTTTTGACCTTGACGGTGAGTACGTACAGCAGTGTGATATTATTATCGGGCAGTTACACAGAGGTGTAGAAAAAATAGCTGAAAATATTGGTTATCAGCAGTTTATACCTTACACAGACAGGATGGATTACATTGCATCAATAAATGAAAACCATGCCTATGTTATAGCAGCAGAAAAAATGCTTAATATTGAAATTCCTGAGAAAGCAAAATGGATTAGGACAATGATGGCTGAACTTTCAAGGATAAATAGCCATCTTCTATGGTTAGGTACTTATGCCCTTGATTTAGGAGCATTAACAATGTTCCTTTATACCTTCAGAGAAAGGGAAAAAATAATGGATATATTTGAAGGAATTACAGGGGCAAGATTTACCATAAACTATTTTAGAATTGGTGGTGTTTACGCAGATTTACCACATGGAGCATTAGATGCTATTGAGCATTTCCTTAAAGATTTACCTAAAAGAGTTGATGACTACGAAAGATTATTAACAAGAAACAGAATTTGGTTAAGCAGAAATAAAGATGTTTGTATTATCACAGAAGAAGATGTTTACGATTACGGACTTACAGGGGCTGTGGCAAGGGCTTCTGGCGTTCCTTACGATATAAGAAAAATAGATAAATACGATGCCTATGGAGATGTAGAATTTGACATTCCTATTGGTGAAAAAGGAGATTCTTACGATAGATATCTTGTGAGGATGGAAGAAATAAGACAAAGTGTAAGGATTATAAACCAGTGTATTTCAAAATTGAGAAAAATGTCTAAAAACGACCCTTATTTCTTTAAAACTCCAGATGAAAAAAAATTAAAAGTAACAATTGACGGTAGAGGATTAAAATTACCAGAAGGGGAAGTTTACGCAAGTACAGATAACCCAAGAGGTGAACTTGGATTTTACATTTTCAATAAAAAAGCAGCGACAAAACCTTACAGATTAAGAATACGCTCAGGGGCATTTTACAATTTACAGATATTTACAAAGGCTATTATTGGAAGACCAATAGCAGATGCTATAACCCTTTTATCTACAATTGACCCCGTTGTTGGTGAAACAGACAGGTAAATTATGGAAAATAACAATGTTAAAAAATATATTAAATATGGGTTATTAGGAAGTTTGATTTTTAGTGTATTTGGTTTGCTTGCAGTTGTTTTAAGTACAAAAAGTATAGTTTGCTGCAACTTTATAAATTCGTTAAGTTGTAAAGAGAAGGAGGAATAAAAATGTCAATAAAAAAAGTAGGTGCAAAACCACAAAACTTAGTTGAAAAAATATTTTTCATAGATTTTATGAAAGGTTTAAGCACAACAATAAAACATCTTTTCAGAAGAACTATAACAGTTACATTTCCATACGAAATAACAATTCCTTCAATCAGGTTTAGAGGAATACACGGATTAAGAAACGTTGATGGAACAGAAGCACCAGATTTTGACTCATGGGTTAAAAAACTAAAAATAAAGCCTCCTGAAATGGGTGAAACAAGATGTATTGCATGTAAATTCTGTCAGGCTGCTTGTCCAGTTCCTGAATTATTTACGATTAAAGCTGAAAAATTAGATGTTCCAGAAGACCATCCCCATCACAAGTTAAAGGTTTTAGCTGTTTTTGACATGGATTTATCAAAATGTATGTTCTGTGGATTATGTACACAGGCATGTCCTACAGATTGTATAATACATACTGATGTTTATGACCTTTCTTCATACTCAAGACACAGATGGGTAATGACAAAAGAAAAACTTTCAGAAATCGCAGACGAATTTATAGCAAGAAGAGGAAAAGAAAAATTCAACGAGATATCAAAATGGAGAGAAGACCAAAAATTATGGCCTGAATACGACGAAACAAGACCAAAAGTATGGGATTACCATATTCCTAATTTAGGGTTTAACTACTTTGATGAATCACAGGAAGTTGCTTCACAAAAAGAAGAGAATACTGAAGAAAAAGCAAACTAATTTTAGATAAATATTGACAAAAAAGCGGGTTCGTCTAAATTTAGGCGAACCCTTTATTATTTGCAGGTAAAAATGAAACTTACAGGGAAAGAAGAACTTATAAAAATTATTAAAGATAGAATAAAACAGGAAAATGGACTTTCATTCCGGGATTTTATGGATATTGCTTTATACTATCCAGAATTAGGTTATTACACATCAAAAGAACAAAAAATCGGTGGTTATGGTGATTTTTTTACAAGTTCTGAATTAGATAAAGCTTTTGGAAATCTTCTTGCAGAACAGTTTGTTGAAATTTTTAATAAATTAAACACAGAAAACTTTAAAATAGTTGAAATTGGAGCAGGAAAAGGATATTTAGCCCACGATATTTTAGAACACCTAAAAAATAAATATCCTGAAATTTATAAAAGATTAAACTACACAAT
>JALSSE010000426.1 GCA_026984415.1 Hydrogenothermaceae bacterium
TCAGCTCTTTAGTTATAAAGTCTGCAAAAGAATCAAATTCATCAATTGTAAGCTGGTCTGTCATACATTTTCCTTTTACCATTTCTTCAAATTTATGTTTGTCAGAAGGAGCAGCTTTTGCCATTTCTTCAAAAGTTCTTGCTTTTTTTCCGTTATGACAGTTTAGACAACCTTTTTCTTTTACAAGTTTTGCCCCAGAAATTTTAGGATGGTTGGCTGGTTTCTCAATTTTCTGTGAAGATGTTTCTGTCTGTGGCTGATTAGAGCTGTTATTACATGAGACAAATAAAAGAGAAATTGTTAAAAATATTGTAAAAATAGATAGATTTTTCATTTTACTTTTGCCCTCCAGAAAATAAATTTTATTTAATTATAAAAGATTTAAATATCCATTTTTATTTTTTTTCTAACTTTATAAACTTCTGCTAAATCAATATTAGCCTTAAAAATTCCCTCTTCATCTCCTGCAAATGTAAGGGTTTTTCCCCATGGTGAGTATATTCCAGAGCTTCCTGCGTATGTTTCTTTCCCTATTTTCCCAACTGTATTACTTACAACAACAAATGACTGGGTTTCTATAGCCCTTGCTTTAGCTAAAATTTCAAGATGTTCTTTCCTTGCTTTTCCCCACTGGGCAGGGACTAAAATAATCTCAACACCTTTTTTCCTTAAAGTGTAGGAAAAATTAGGAAATCTTAATTCAAAACATATCATCATTCCTAAATTTCCAGCTGAACTTTCTGTTATATCAAGGTTATTTTTTCCAGGTACAAAATATTTATCTTCGCCTGTTGGTGTAAATAGCTTTATCTTTGGTTGCTTTTTTATTATCTCCCCGTTGTCTATTACAAAACCTTTATTACATATTCCTTTTTTTGTTTTTTCAGGTAATGTTCCACTAATAACTAAATGCTTTTCCAAAGAAATCTTTTTTAGTTCTTTGTATATTTTTGGAGTTTGTTTTATATGTTCTTCTAAATTTTCATTATCAAACCCACAACTCCACATTTCAGGTAATAAAACTAAAGACCTTTTCCTTGCCTTTTTTATTAAAGAGTAGATTTTTTCTTTATTAAACTCTATATCTCCTAATTTCAAATTGACCTGAACTGTGTATACATTCATAAAATTTCCTCAGAAAGTTTTTAAAGAAAAAGTGAATTCATATTATAACTTAAAATTGATAAAAGTTGATTTACAGATAAGGTTAAAAAAGAAGGGGGAAATCCCCCTTTGATTATTGGTTGAGAAGTTCTGCTGCTTTTAAAACTAATAAACCACCTTCATTAATACTTGATTTTCCAATAAGGTTTGCTAACCTTGCAACGGCAATTTCTTTTTCAAATGTTTCTTTATCAAGTCCTGATAATTTAATAGCTTCTTCCCAATTTTTTGGTAAAATTCTTACTTTTTCTTCTTTTACGTAAAGGTTTCCTACTTCTTTCAACGCCTGTAAAATTCTTACTATTACAGGGTTAATTGGATGGGCTATCCCTTCTGGTGTCCCTGATAATGCTTTTTTAATAAGTTTTCCCGGTTCTGTTAAAACAATTGCC